>CANFJC010000032.1 GCA_947447245.1 Comamonadaceae bacterium | reverse complement strand
TGAGCGGCTTCCACCGCTTCTTGCACTGTAAAGGCCGGAATGCCGCGGGGCACTGGCACACCAAATTGACGCAAGATTTCCTTGCCTTGGTACTCGTGGATCTTCATGAGGTTTCTCTCAGAGGGTGGATATTTTCACCGGCCAGTCAGGGTGATTTGCCCTAAACAAGCACTGGACACTTCAGCCGGCGACTGTATCATGTTGCAACGCACCAATCTTGAGCCGAGTCACTTACATTGACATGACGGCGTCACGAAATTTCTTGGGAGAGCCCTGAATGGCCAAAATATTCATCGATGGCGAAGCTGGAACCACCGGACTCTTGATCCGTGATCGCTTGCTGGCCATGCCTGAAGTCGAACTTGTCAGCATTTCGCCTGAAAAACGCAAAGACCCTGAGGCCAAGCGCGAACTCATGGCCCAAGTCGACTTGGTCATTCTCTGCCTGCACGATGAAGCTGCCCGAGAGTCTGTGGCCATGGTCAACGCCTTATCAGGCCACAAACCTCGCATCATTGATGCCTCCACAGCCCACCGCGTGGACGACAACTGGGTCTTTGGTTTCCCTGAAATGCGCGCGGGTCAGCGCGAGGCCGTGGTCAATGCGCAACGCGTCAGCAACCCGGGTTGTTATGCCTCGGGTGCCATTGCCATTTTGGCGCCCTTGGTCAGCGCAGGTGTTCTCCCGCCAGATTTGGCAATAGCTTTACCATCAGTAAGTGGTTACTCCGGTGGCGGCAGAACCATGATTGAAGACTACGAAGCGGGTCGCGCGCCCTTGCACGAAGCCTACGCCTTGGGCCTTCAGCACAAGCATGTGCCAGAAATCATGAAGTACAGCGGATTGACCCGTCGCCCCATTTTCTTGCCGGCGGTTGGCAATTTCAGGCAAGGCATGTTGGTGGAGTTGCCTTTGTTTTTGGACGACTTGCCCGGCAAGCCCAAAGTTTCAGATCTGTTCGACGCATTGCGCGCCCACTACGCCAGCAGCCAAAATGAAGGCGGTTGGGTCAGTGTGCTGCCGGCAGAAGAAAGTGGCAAGCTGGGCGCCACAGGCAACAACGACAGCAACAAACTTGAAATTCGCGTCTTCGGCAACGAGTCCCACAGACAGGCCGTGGTGGTTTCTCGCCTAGACAACTTGGGCAAAGGCGCCAGCGGTGCAGCCGTCCAAAACCTCAAGCTCATGCTGGGTTTGTAAAACTGTCCGCAAAACGATCCAAGTTTCGAGGTGAGCGGCTAGGCAGGTGGCATGTCAGCGATTTGGCGAGCGCAGCGAGTATGAGTCGACAGGCCGCCTGCCTAGCCGCTTGCCTCGAAACTTAGCGCCAGAAATCTTCGCCCGGCATCTTTTAAGCCAGCGAGGCTGGGTGGGCGCGCTGTCGACTCATACTCGCTGCGCTCGCCAAATCGCTGACATCGCGCCCACCCAGCCTCACTGGCTTAAAAGATAGGGGGCTGGTATGCCGAGAAGTTAGTGCGCTACTGCTCGAAGTCTTCATCGGGGGCACCTGACAGCTTCACCACTTTGCGAACGACTTCTGAAGAGAAGCCACGAGTGAGTAAAAAACGGTAATGCTTGGCGCGTTCATTGGCGTCCATAGCGGGTGCACCAAATTTCTTTTGCCAAATGTTTTGAGCACGCGCAAATTCAGAGTCTTTTAAATCGAGCATGGCTTGCGCAACTGCTGCAGGGGCCAAGCCTTTGGCTTGGAGCTCTTGCTTGATGCGGCCATTGCCCAGTTTGGGGGCGCGGTGATTGAGCACAGACTCCAAGACACGGGTTTCATCAATGAAACCTTTGGCTTGGAGATCGTCTAAGGCTTGTGCCAGCTCACCCGGCACTTCTTCGTGGGGAGACAGTTTGCGAACCAGCTCAGCCCGTGAGTGTTCGCGCTGCGACAAAAGCCGCAGCGCACGTCCTTTGAGGGACAACTTAAACCCGGGCTGAGCCATTGATCAAGGAGCGCAACTGTAAAAAAGACTTGGCAATGCAGCCGCTTAGCAGCCGCTTAGGCCGCGTTAACCGCTTCGGCCAACAAAGGAATGCCCAAGGATTCACGCACTTTGTTTTCAATTTCAGCGGCCAGTTCTGCGTTTTCGCGCAGGAACTCACGAGCGTTGTCGCGGCCTTGGCCGATTTTTTCGCCGTTGTAGGCATACCAGGCGCCCGACTTGTCGATGATTTTGGCTTCGACACCCATGTCGATGATCTCGCCATGGCGGCTGATGCCCTCGCCAAACAAAATGTCGAACTCGGCTGTTTTGAAGGGCGGCGCCACTTTGTTTTTGACCACCTTCACTTTGGTTTCGTTGCCAATGGCTTCGTCGCCGCGCTTGATGGTACCGGTGCGGCGAATGTCTAAGCGAACAGACGCGTAGAACTTGAGGGCATTGCCGCCGGTGGTGGTTTCGGGGGAGCCGAACATGACGCCGATCTTCATGCGGATTTGGTTGATGAAGATGACCATGCAATTGGTTTTCTTGATGGTGGCGGTGAGCTTGCGCAAAGCTTGGCTCATGAGGCGGGCTTGCAGGCCGGGGAGTGAGTCGCCCATGTCGCCTTCGAGTTCGGCTTTGGGGGTGAGGGCGGCGACAGAGTCGATGACCACCAAGTCAACGGCGCCCGAGCGCACCAAGCTGTCGACAATTTCGAGGGCTTGCTCGCCGGTGTCGGGTTGGCTGATGAGCAGGTCTTGCAGGTTGACGCCCAGTTTTTGCGCGTATTGGATGTCCAGGGCATGTTCGGCATCGACGAAGGCGCATTGGCCGCCCACTTTTTGCATTTCGGCAATCACTTGCAAGGTGAGCGTGGTTTTGCCCGACGACTCTGGGCCGTATATTTCAACGACGCGGCCGCGGGGCAAACCGCCAACGCCCAAGGCGATGTCCAGACCCAAAGAGCCTGTGGACACCACTTGGATGTCTTCGATGACTTCGCCTTCGCCCAAACGCATGATGGTGCCTTTGCCGAATTGTTTTTCAATTTGGGCCAGGGCTGCTTGCAGGGCTTTGGTTCTGTCGCTGTTTTGCTCGCTCATGAAAATCTCCTTGAGAATCAACGGGTTAAAAATTTTGCATTCAGAATGTTGATCAAAGACTGGATGCTTGAACAGTACTGTAACGGCATTGTCTCAGCCAGTAAATAGATTTTTTAGTCAGTTTGCTTTACCATTCGCAAATGCCAGTCAATGACAGTTCAGCGCCAAATTTAGAGCCCAGACAAGCGCTGGCGGCCGTTTTGGACGACCGCTGGCGCGAGACCCATTTGGGCCGCCTATTGGGTCACGCGATGCGCAGATTTGATGCGCGGGTGTTGAGCCTGATGGCCAACAATGAGCAAGTGCCATTGGCGCTTTCCAACTTGGCGGCCAGGGATCAAATCAGTGCAGCGCACATCCACATCACGCGCCATTTGTCGCTCCAGGGCTCAAGGCTCACGGAGCTGGCGCAAGCAGCGGGCATGAGCAAGCAAGCCATGGGCAACTTGGTGAACCAATGCGAAGCTTGGGGCTTGGTCAAAAGAGAGAGCGATTCAAGAGATGCCAGGGCGAGGCAACTTGTTTTCACAGAGGCCGGCTTGGCTTGGTTGGCGGCCTTTCAAATGGCCGTGGCACAAGCGGAGGAAGAGTTCAAGGCGTCGGTGGGAGACGACGTTGCAACGGTCGTCGCGCTGGGTTTGGAAGCCTATTGCATGTGAAGCGCTTGTCGCTTGATAAGCCGCGCAAACTCAATCCAAGCGCTTGAAGAAAGAGTCAACTGCAAAGCCCCAGAGTCGCCTAAAATTTGTATCCGACCCCACGAGGGACTCGCAAAGCCTAGTAAAGGCAAAAGCAGGAGACAAAGATGCGTATTTTGATTGCTGAAGACGATCAGGTATTGGCCGATGGCTTGTTGCGAACCTTGCGCAGCAGTGGCGCTGCGGTTGATCATGTGGCCAGCGGTTCAGAAGCCGATGCGGCCCTCATGACCAACAACGAATTTGATTTGCTCATTCTGGATTTGGGCTTGCCCAAAATGCACGGTTTAGAGGTTTTGAAAAAGTTGCGCTCACGGGGCTCTACGCTACCCGTTTTGATTCTCACTGCAGCCGACAGCGTCGAAGAGCGCGTCAAAGGTTTGGACTACGGTGCAGACGATTACATGGCCAAGCCCTTTAGCTTGCAAGAACTGGAAGCGCGTGTGCGTGCGCTGACACGCCGCGGCATGGGCGGGGCCAGTTCTCAAATCAAACATGGCCCCTTGATCTATGACCAATCAGGGCGGGTGGCCACCATTGACGGCAAGATGGTGGAGTTGTCGGCGCGTGAATTGGGCTTGCTCGAAGTCTTGCTACAGCGCGCGGGACGTTTGGTCAGCAAAGATCAATTGGTCGAGCGTTTGTGTGAGTGGGGCGAAGAGGTGAGCAACAATGCCATTGAGGTGTACATCCACCGCTTGCGTAAAAAAATTGAGAAAGGTCCGATTCGCATTGCAACGGTGCGAGGACTTGGATACTGCCTTGAAAAAATCCCAGGATAAGGGTGCTTTGAACACCCGTGGTGAATGAGCCGTAAAAATTGGCAAATTTCTTTTTTTCGCCGCGAGCAGCGCTCGTTGTTTGGCGAAATATTAGATTGGATGCTCACCCCACTTCTGTTGTTATGGCCAGTGAGTTTGGCGCTCACTTGGTTGGTCGCGCAGGGGCTTGCCAACAAACCTTTTGATCGAGCCTTGGTCTACAACGTCCAAGCGCTTGCGCAGTTGGTCAAGTTAAGCCCCGATCAACAACGCATTCAATTTAACCTGCCCCAGCCCGCCAGCGAATTGCTGCGCGCCGATGATGCTGACTTGGTTTACTACCAAGTGATAGGGCCCAAAGGTGAGTTGCTCGGCGGTGATCGAGATTTGCCGCAACCTCAAGACGAGGAAAAACTCGGCAGCTACGATGTCAAAATTCGCGACGATGAAATGCGCAGCCTCGAGGTTCGAGTGGCTTATACCTGGGTTCAATTAAGTTCCGAAAAATCGACATCAGGCGTCGGCTCGGTGCTTGTTCAAGTTGCTGAAACTCGAGAAAAAAGATCCGTCTTGGCGACTGAAATTATCAAAGGGGTGATGCTGCCGCAGTTTGCCATTTTGCCTTTGGCTGTTTTGCTGGTTTGGTTGGCCTTGGTTCGCGGCATCAAGCCGCTGTCGGAATTGGAAGAGCGCATTCGCGCTAGAAAATCCGATGACCTGAGTCCTTTGGATGAAAAAACCGTGCCATTGGAAGTGGCGCCCTTGGTGTCTTCCGTCAATGATTTGTTGGGCCGTTTAAAGGACTCCATTGGCACACAAAAAAGATTTTTAGCCGACGCTGCCCATCAACTGAAAACACCCCTGGCTGGATTGCGCATGCAAGCTGACTTGGCGCAAAGAAAAGATGCTGGCGAAGAAGAGTTAAAACAGTCGCTTCAGCAAATTGGTCGTGCGAGTGTGCAAGCCACGCACACCGTGAATCAGTTGTTGTCATTGGCTCGCGCAGAAGGCGCTGGGGCCATTGATTGGCAATCGTGTGACATGGCGGCCTTGATCAGCGAGGTCCTCAACGACTCATTGCCCCACGCCATGGACAAGGGGCTTGACCTGGGTTATGACGGCGTCGACACCGAACAAAAACGGCGCTTTGTGACCGTGCAAGGCAACCCGACGCTGCTCAAAGAAATGATTCGAAACTTGGTAGACAACGCCATACATTACACCCCCAGTACGGCAGAGCGAATGGGTGTGATCACGGTGCGCTTGTTGGTTGACCCGTACAGCCAAGCCTTGGCCGTGCAAGTGGAAGACAACGGGCCTGGCATCGCAGCAGCGGAAAGAGAGCGCGTGTTTGAACCTTTTTACCGAGCCTTAGGAAGCAATGTGGATGGCTCTGGCCTGGGCTTGCCCATTGTGCGAGAAATTGCACAGCGCCATGGCGCCACGGTCACGGTTGAGCAGGCGCACCCCGGGCAGACGCCCCCTGGCGCTTGTTTCACCATTCGGTTTTCGCGCTAGCAATGAGCGCGCAGCTTTCAGCCTTTGAACAAGTTCAACTGAAGACGTTCTCTTTCGATGACCTCATGGATGGCCGTGTCAGCAGCAACTTTTTGAACGTGTGCCCATAACAAAGCGTATGAGCTGGGATCGATGCCAGCCATAGAGCCCCATCGCGTGAGTGTGAGCGCATAGGCATCCAAGGGGCCGAGTTGATCGCCCGACAACCAAGCAGAGGGTGCCGAGGCTTTGACCAAACTTTCTAATTCAGACAACAAACGTTTGTAAGTTTGCGTGTTAAAGGCTTTCAAGTTGGCTTGAACGTCTTCTTGGTCGCTGAACTTTTGCGGCATGAAGATGTGCGTGAAAGTGGGATGAACCGTGTTGTTCATCCAGGCCAAAGTTTCGATGGCTTTGGCCCGAGCCAAGGGCGCTGTTGGCAAAAACTGCGCTTGAGGGAACTTGTGGTCGAGGTACAAAACGATGGCCACAATTTGCGTGATCACCTGCCCATCGTCGACAAGCACCGGGACTTGACCGCGAGGATTGATGGCCTTGTAGTCGCCTTCGTGTTGCTCACCTTTGTGCAACTTGACCATGATAGGTTCGTAATCAGCGCCGGCCCGTTGCAACATGCAATGGGGCACAAATGAACAAGCACCTGGTGCAAAATAAAGTTTCAAGCTCATGAGGTTTTCCTTGTGATGACCATGTTGTCGGGCTGGATCTGTTGCAAGTTGCGCAAGGGTTCACGTGCGCTTTCGGGCGCAAAACCCCAAGCTTCAAAAAGGCCTTCGCGCCAAGCATACAAGAGCGCATTTGAAAGCATCAAGGCCAGAATCAGCCAGCGCAGCTTCAAGTGTTTCATTTTGGCCGAACACTCACTTCTGCGCTACTGACACCAACCCGACCTTCTGGCGTGTCAATTTGCAAGGCACCCTGTTCATCCACGCCTGCGCACAAACCTTCTAAGCCATCGCTGGTGGTGACGTTCAGACCACGAAGTGCGTCACGTGCATTGAATCTTTCTTGCAAGGGGCTGAAGGCGTTCACTTCAAAATCTTTCAAAGCGATCAGCAAAGGCTTGACAACGCGCTCTAGCGCCGAGGGCGCACTAACCCCTTGCCAAAACTCCGAGAGGGCCGCAGCGGGCGTTCTGAGCTTATTGCTGGTGGGCAGTTGGATGTTCAAGCCTACGCCGATCACGGCATAGCTTTGATCGCCTTGGCTGGCGACTTCAATCAAGATGCCACCGAGCTTTCTTTGTTGGCACCACAAGTCATTGGGCCATTTGAGTTGCATGTCTTCGCCAAGCGACTCGGCCAAGCTGAGCCCCACAGCCAGAGAAAGACCGGACCAATTGCGCGGTTGGTAGGGCAAGCCGATGGAAAAAGTGAGTGCATGCCCTGGCTCGCCTATCCAAGTGCGCCCTTGACGCCCTTTACCTGCCGATTGACGCTCTGCAATCAGCAAAATAGGATCGTGGCGGCCTTGTCGGGCGCGCCGCATCAACTCGCTGTTGCTGGAGTCGATCTCGGGCAGGATCTCGACGCTGAACCCTGGCCATTGCGCCACGACAGACTGCCAGATGTCTTCCGCGGGCCAGCGTTGATGGGTAGCACCAGGGTTCAAGGTCACCTACATTCAGTTCAGAGTCAATCAGGCCGCTTTTTTCTTGGCCACCTTCAGCTCTTTTTTGAGCTTCCTGATTTTCTTTTCAATCTTTTTGACTTGGCTGGGAATTTTAGGCGTGGCGGGACGGCGTTTGGGCGCCAGCAATGTTTTGCGGCAATTGGCACTGCCACACCAGCAAGGGTATTCTGCTTTGAGCTTGGGTGTGTAAGGCTCGTCAATGATCAAGCCGTAGTCGTAATTGAGCTCTTCACCGGCCTTGATGTTGCGTAGGGCTTTGATGAAGATGCGGTCGTTCTCTTCATCGGCTTCGCAGTTGGGGTTGCAGCTGTGATTGATCCACCTTGAAGAGTTGCCACCGTGCAGCGCGTCAATCACCTTGTCTTCGTTCACATGAAAGTAGAAGGTGTGGTTGGGGTCAGAGGGGTCATGCGGGTGGCGGTCTTGCGCCTCATCCCAACTGATGACCTCACCCACATACTCATACAAGGTCTCGCCTTCGGCAATGTCTAGCAACGCAAAGACGCCTTTGCCGTGGACGCCGGAGCGACGCACCTGGACACGACGGCCCGCTGCAGTTGAAGCCGATGACTTAGCATGGGGCTTGGCGGCAGGCTTTAAAGTCGATTTTGTCAACGTGAGATTTTTTTTGGCCACGGCGTGAAAAATTTGTTATTGTGAAAACATGTGGGCGCGCGTGTGCGCGTGCCCGTGTGTGTACACGTGCGCATGCGCGCACGCGAGACCGGATTGTATGAGATGAAAACATTGGTAATTGCAGAGAAGCCTTCAGTGGCTCAAGACATCGTGCGTGCTTTGACGCCGATTGCAGGTAAATTTGAGAAACACGAGGACCACTTTGAGAGTGAAACCTATGTGGTGACCAGCGCCGTGGGCCACTTGGTGGAAATTCAGGCGCCGGAGAAATTTGACGTGAAACGCGGCAAGTGGAGCTTTGCCCATTTGCCCGTCATTCCACCCTACTTCGACTTAAAGCCGGTGGATAAAACCAAAACGCGCTTGAACGCGGTGGTCAAACAGGCCAAGCGCAAAGACGTGAGCGCCTTGATCAATGCCTGTGATGCGGGCCGAGAAGGTGAGCTGATATTCCGTTTGATTGAGCAATATGCAGGCTCCCAGAAGGCCGGGCAGACCGTTCCGCTGGGCAAGCCCGTGCAGCGCCTGTGGCTGCAGAGCATGACGCCGCAAGCCATTCGCGACGGTTTTGACAAGTTGCGCTCTAACCAACAGATGCAAGGCCTGGCAGATGCCGCCCGCAGCCGCTCTGAAGCCGATTGGCTGGTCGGCATCAATGGCACGCGCGCCATGACAGCCTTCAACTCACGCGATGGTGGTTTCTTCTTAACCACGGTGGGCCGTGTGCAAACGCCTACCTTGGCGGTGGTGGTTGAGCGCGAAGAGCAAATTCGCAAGTTCATCAGCCGCGACTATTGGGAAGTGCATGCGCAGTTTGATGCAACGGCTGGCACCTATCCTGGCAAGTGGTTCAACACGGCTTGGAAAAAAGACGCTGAAGATGTCGAGAAAAAAGCCGATCGTGTTTGGACTGCAGCTGAAGCCGATGCCATTGTGAAGGCGGTCAAAGGCGCCAAAGCCACAGTGACAGAAGAGGCCAAGCCCACCACGCAGGCCAGCCCCCTGCTGTTTGATTTGACGTCTTTGCAGCGCGAGGCCAATGGTAAATTTGGTTTCTCTGCCAAAACCACCTTGTCGCTGGCGCAGTCTTTGTACGAGCGTCACAAGGCCCTCACCTACCCCCGTACCGATTCACGCGCACTGCCTGAAGATTACTTGCCAGTGGCCAAGGACACCTTCAACATGCTGGCCGACAGCGGCATGAAGCATTTGGCCCCGCATGCCCTCACGGCTCTGAACAACGGCTATATCAAGCCCAGCAAGCGAATTTTTGACAATGCCAAGGTCAGTGATCACTTTGCGATCATTCCCACCTTGCAGGCCCCTTCTGGCTTGTCTGAAGCTGAACAAAAACTGTACGACTTGGTGGTGCGCCGCTTCATGGCGGTGTTTTTCCCGAGCGCCGAGTACATGGTCACCACGCGCATCAGCACCGCCGCTGGCCACAGTTTCAAAACCGAGGGCAAGGTCTTGGTCAAGCCCGGTTGGTTGGCCATCTATGGCAAAGAGGCGGCCGATGAGGTGGACGACGCCAAAGAAGGCGACAAAGGTCAAAACTTGGTGGCAGTCGCACCCGGTGAGCAAGTAGGTGTGGGCTCGGTTGAAAGCAAGCCCCTCAAAACACGGCCACCCGCGCGCTATTCAGAAGCCACCTTGCTGGGTGCCATGGAAGGCGCCGGCAAAATGGTCGATGACGACGAACTGCGTGAAGCCATGCAAGAAAAAGGCTTGGGCACGCCTGCCACGCGCGCGGCCATCATTGAGGGCTTGATCAACGAAAAATACATTTTGCGCGATGGCCGCGAAATGATTCCGACGGCCAAAGCGTTTCAGTTGATGACTTTGTTGCGCGGTTTGGGCGTGGAAGAGCTGTCCAAGCCCGAACTCACAGGTGATTGGGAATACAAGCTTTCGCAAATGGAGCATGGCAAACTCAGCCGCGAAGACTTCATGCGCCAGATTGCTGACATGACCGAGCGCATTGTGAAGAAGGCCAAAGAATATGACCGCGACACCATCCCAGGTGATTACGCCACCTTGAGCACACCTTGCCCCACGTGCGGCGGCATCGTGAAAGAGAACTATCGCCGGTATGCCTGCGTGGGCAAAGATGCGGCTGCCGATGACACAGCTGCTGCGGGTTGTGGCTTCTCGTTTGGCAAAACACCAGCAGGTCGCACTTTTGAGCAAGCTGAGGTTGAGCAATTCTTGCGCGATAAAAAGATTGGCCCTCTGGAAGGTTTCCGCTCCAAAGCCGGTTGGCCCTTCACTTCTGAAATTGCGCTGAAGTACAACGAAGAAGAGAAAAACTGGAAGCTCGAGTTTGATTTTGGCAATGACAAAAAGAACGAAGAGACGGGCGAGATCGTTGATTTTGCGGGCAGCGAATCTTTAGGCGCTTGCCCCAAATGTGGAGGTGCTGTGCATGAGCACGGCAGCAACTATGTGTGCGAAAAAGCCGTGCCCACAGAAGGCCAACCCACACCCACCTGCAATTTCAAGAGCGGCAAAATTGTGTTGCAGCAAGTGGTGGAGCGAGAGCAGATTGCCAAACTGTTGAGCGATGGCAAAACAGATTTGTTAGAAAAATTTGTCAGCAATCGCACCCGCCGTGCTTTTAAAGCTTTCCTCGCATGGAACGCTGAAGAAGACAAAGTGGTGTTTGAGTTTGAGCCTCGCAAGAGCAAGTTCCCACCGCGCAAAACACCGGCAAAGTTTGTGGCGGGCGCTAAAACGGCTGCGGGCAAAACAGCCGCCAAGTCCACCAAGGCACCTGCTAAGAAAGCAGCCGCCAAAAAAACAGCGGCCGTTAAAACGCCTCGCAAAGCAGCAGTGGGTAACCTCACGCCCAGCGCTGACTTGGCCGCAGTGATTGGCACCGACAAGGTGGCGCGCACAGAAGTGGTGAAGAAGTTGTGGGACTACATCAAGGCGCAAGGCTTGCAAGACCCGACCAACAAACGCGCCATCAATGCCGATGCCAAACTCAAACCTGTGTTTGGCAAAGACCAAATCACGATGTTTGAATTGGCAGGTTTGATCGGCAAACATTTGTCATGATGTTCAGCCTCGAAGCGTCAAAGCATTGAGGCAAAAGCGATGCGAAAAAAAGCCCAGGCAGAAATGACTGGGCTTTTTGCATTCACGCTGTGAAGCGTGAAGCTGGTGAGGTGGCAATTACTTGGAAATCACGCGAACCATTTCCAAGCATTTGTTCGAATAGCCCCACTCGTTGTCATACCAGCTGACAATTTTCACGAAGGTGCTGTCTAAAGCCAAGCCTGCCTCTGCGTCAAACACGCTGGTGCAAGGCTCGCCTCGGAAATCACTGGCCACCACTTTGTCTTCGGTATAACCGAGCACGCCCTTCAAAGCGCCTTGTGATTGGGCCTTCATCTCTGCGCAAATTTCTGCATAGGTGGCTTCTGAGTTCAACTCAACGGTCAGGTCAACCACGGACACGTCAGAAGTGGGCACGCGGAAAGACATGCCGGTGAGCTTTTTGTTCAACGCAGGAATGACCACGCCCACAGCCTTGGCAGCACCGGTGCTGGAAGGGATGATATTTTCTAGAATGCCGCGGCCGCCGCGCCAGTCTTTGTTGCTAGGGCCGTCCACTGTTTTCTGAGTGGCTGTGGCGGCGTGCACGGTGGTCATCAAACCGCGCTTGATGCCCCACTTGTCATTCAAGACTTTGGCCACAGGTGCCAAGCAGTTGGTGGTGCAAGACGCGTTGGACACAATGGCTTGGCCCGCATAAGTTTTGTCATTCACACCAAACACGAACATGGGGGTGTCGTCTTTGGAAGGTGCAGACATCAACACTTTTTTGGCGCCAGCGGCCAAGTGTTTTTCGGCAGAGGCTTTGTCCAAGAACAAGCCGGTGGCTTCGATCACGATGTCGGCACCGACTTCGCTCCACTTCAGGGCAGAAGGGTCGCGCTCTTGGGTCAAACGAATTTTGTGGCCGTTGACGATCAGGTTGTTGCCTTCAACAGACACCTCGCCTTTGAAGCGGCCGTGCACGCTGTCGTACTTCAACATGTAAGCCAAATAGTCGGGCTCGAGCAAGTCGTTGATGCCAACCACTTCGATGTCAGAAAAATTTTGAACGGCGGCACGGAACACCATGCGTCCGATGCGGCCGAAACCATTGATACCTATTTTGATCGCCATGATCGATTTCCTATAAAGTTAATTTTGAAACTGTTGAAGTGCAGCGCTGAGCAGATTGAATGCGCTGAATTATTTTTTCTGCAAGGCCGCTTGCACGGTCTCGGCCACGTTCTCTGCCGTGAAACCAAAGTGTTTGAAGAGCACGGGTGCCGGCGCAGACTCGCCGTAAGTGTCGATGCCGACCACGGCTGCCACGCCATATTTCCACCAGCCATCGGTGCTGCCCATTTCAACCGCCACACGGGGCAAGCCCGCTGGTAAGACTTCAGATTTGTAACGGCTGGTTTGGCGATCGAAGGTGGTGGTGCTGGGCATGGACACCACGCGCACGCCAATGTTCTTCACCGCCAACAACTCCTGCGCTTTCAAAGCCAATTGCACTTCAGAGCCAGTGGCAATGATCACGGCTTTTGTCTTCTTCATGCCAACGCGTGAAGGTTCAGCCAACACATAAGCACCGCGGCTGATCTCGCCTAAATCGGACTTGGGTGAGTAAGGTAAGTTTTGACGCGACAACAACAAGGCGGTGGGGCGGTCTTTGTTTTCCAAAGCCACAGCCCAGGCCACAGTGGTCTCTGCCGTATCGGCGGGACGCCATACATCGAGACCAGGAATCAAACGCAAACTGGCTGCGTGCTCGATGGACTGGTGTGTGGGGCCATCTTCGCCAAGACCAATAGAGTCGTGTGTGAACACATGGATGACGCGCTGCTTCATGAGCGCTGCCATGCGAATGGCGTTGCGTGAGTAATCGCTGAAGGTCAGGAAGGTGCCGCCGTAAGGGATGAAGCCGCCGTGCAAAGTGACGCCGTTCATGATGGCGGCCATGCCAAATTCGCGCACACCGTAGTTGATGTGACGGCCCATTTGGCCTTTGTCGTTCTTCACCACATCGCCTGCCAAGTTGATGCGCAAGGCCGGTGTGGAAGATGTGTTGGTGAGGTTAGAGCCCGTAAGGTCGGCAGAGCCGCCTAGCATTTCGGGCAAGGCCGCCGTGAAAGCTTCCAAGGCCAATTGGCTGGCTTTGCGACTGGCCACGGTTTCGGCTTTGGTGTGCGCTGCAATGACAGCGTCCACAGCCGTTTGTGCAAAGTTTTTGGGCAGCTCGCCTTTCATGCGGCGCACGAATTCTTTGGCCAATGTGGGGTGCGCTGCTTTGTAGCTTGCGAAGGCTTTGTTCCATTCGGCTTCGCGAGCTGCACCACTTTGCTTGGCATCCCAGTTGGCGTACACATCTTTGGGTATGACAAAAGGTGCGTGCGCCCAACTCAATGCTTCGCGCGTGAGCTTGATTTCTTCGGCGCCCATAGGTTCGCCGTGTGCTTTGGAGGTGTTGGCACGGTTGGGGCTGCCTTTGCCGATGGCTGTTTTGCAAACAATCAGCGTGGGTTTGTCAGGACTGTTCTTGGCGTCGGCAATGGCTTTGGCCACTGAGGCAGCATTGTGGCCATCAACTGCATCGATCACGTTCCAGCCATAAGCGGCAAAACGCTGCGGCGTGTTGTCAATGAACCAAGGAGCCACTTGGCCGTCAATCGAAATGCCGTTGTCGTCGTACATGGCAATCAGTTTGTTGAGCTTCCAAGCGCCCGCCAAGGCGCAAGCTTCGTGGCTGATGCCTTCCATCAAGCAACCATCGCCCATGAACACATAGGTATGGTGGTCAACGATGTTGTGTCCGGGCTGGTTGAACTCTGTCGCCAATAATTTTTCAGCCAAGGCCATGCCCACGGCATTGGTGATGCCTTGTCCCAAAGGACCCGTGGTGGTTTCAACGCCTGGCGTGATGCCCACTTCGGGGTGACCCGCAGTTTTGCTGTGCAACTGACGGAAGTTTTTCAGCTCACCGATAGGCAAGGGATAGCCAGTCAGGTGCAGCAAGGCATAAATGAGCATGGAGCCGTGGCCATTTGACAAAACAAAGCGATCGCGATTGGCCCAATGCGGGTTTTTGGGGTTGTGTTGCAAGTGCTCGCCCCACAAAGCCACGGCCATGTCGGCCATGCCCATGGGCGCGCCTGGGTGTCCCGAATTGGCTTGTTGAACAGCGTCCATGGCCAGAGCGCGAATTGCATTGGCCATTTGTTGAGCTGCGGGTTGGGTGATTGCCATGGGGGCTCCAAAAAAATAGTCGGGTGAAATTGACAATGAAATTGCCAACCAAGCCCGATATTTTACTGCCCGTGAGCTTGCGCAAGCCCGACAGCGTGGCAACATAGCGGCATGCGTGTGAACACCGTGGAAACAAATTTAGAAGCCCTTGCACCCAAGGACTGGGTGAGTACCCTGCCTGCGGGCTTGGCCAGCGCCATGGTTTTGGCTGCTGGCCGCGGCGAACGCATGCGTCCCTTGACCGACACCACGCCCAAACCGATGCTTGAGGTGCAAGGAAAACCATTGATGCAGTGGCACATGGAGGCTTTGTGCCGGGCGGGCCACCGCCAACTATTGATCAACACCGCATGGCTAGGCCCGCAAATTGAGGCGCACTTTGGCTTGAACCCTGACTTGCCAAATGACGCCAGGGTGCGTTTGCGCTATTCGCACGAGGGCCAAGACTTTGGCCATGCCCTTGAAACGGCGGGCGGTATCGTGCGGGCGTTGCCCTTCTTGGCGCCTGTTTTTTGGGTGGTGGCGGGCGACATTTACGCGCCTCAATTTGATTTTTCTTCCCCCATTGCAGACGAGTTTGTGCGCAGTGACAAATTGGCCCACATTTGGATGGTCCCCAATCCCACCCACAATCCAAGGGGAGATTTTGGGCTGTCCTCTGAAGGTATGGCCTTGAACTTACCCAAAACGGCCAATTTGTTCACCTTCAGCACATTGGCCTTGTACAAAAAAGAGTTCTTCGCCCCTGCCTTGACGGGCATGCCAGAAGGCAACCCGCAAGGCAAAGCGGTACCTTTGGCCCCCTTGCTGCGCGCCGCCATGGACCGCGGCCTGGTGAGTGCCAGCCTTTACGCGGGCGCTTGGGCGGATGTGGGTACCCCTGAGCGCTTAAGGGACTTGAACCAATCACCTGCCACGCCTTAAACTCTTTGAACGTTTCCAGAATGATCCAACAACATGACCATTGATTCAAATTTGTACGCCAAGCGCCGCGCTCAATTGGCCGCCAAGATGGCAGCGCAAGCTCCCAACAGCATTGCCATTATTCCCACTGCACCGGAGCGTCAGCGCAACCGTGACAGTGATTTCTTGTACAGGCATGACAGTTATTTTTACTACTTAACGGGTTTTACCGAACCCAATGCATGGTTGGTCTTAACCTCAGACGGCCACGACACTTTGTTTTGTCAACCCAAAGATTTAGAACGCGAAATTTGGGATGGTGTTCGATTGGGCCCAGAAGCTGCGCCCTCTCAATTGGGCGTGCATACCGCTTGGTCGGTGTCAGCGCTTGATGCCAAATTACCCGCCCTGCTTGAAAACAAGTCGGTCGTTTGGTATCCCTTTGCAACGCACAAAGATTTGTCTGCGCGCATTGAAACAGGCCTCAATTCAGTTCGAGCCCGTGTGCGCTACGGCGCACTGTGCCCTG
>CANFJC010000031.1 GCA_947447245.1 Comamonadaceae bacterium | reverse complement strand
GAAGGATGGTCATCCATTGGTCACAGACAACGGTCAGTACATCCTTGATGTGAAGGGCCTGCAAATCACAGACCCAGTGTCTTTTGAAGCACAAGTCAGTCAATGGCCTGGTGTGGTCACAGTGGGCGTTTTTGCTTACCAAAAAGCCCATGTCTGTTTGCTGGGCACTTCAGCGGGCGTGAAGACGCTGAAGTTTTAAGTCAGCCATTGGCTGCCATGCCTTGGTGCCTGAGCAAGGCATTGATGGAGGGCTCGCGGCCTCTGAAGGCAATGAACGACTCCAAAGCAGGGCGGCTACCACCGGCCTCCAAAATGGCTTCTCGGTAGCGCCGGCCAGTTTCCAGGCTGGGTGAGCCGTCTGCTTGAGCCGTTTCTTCAAATGCAGCATAGGCATCGGCAGACAAAACTTCTGCCCACTTGTAGCTGTAATAACCCGCGGCATAGCCGCCTGCAAAGATGTGGCTGAAGGTGTGTGCCCAGCGGTTGAAGGCAGGTGCTTGAATGACAGCTACTTCGGCCCGAACTTTGTCCAAAACAGGCATTAATTTTTCTGTGGGCTTGTGTTCACTGTGCAGCAACATGTCGAGCAAAGCGAGTTCAATTTGACGCAGCGTTTGCAAGCCGCTTTGGAAGTTTTTAGCGGCCACCATTTTGTCAAACAACTCACGCGGCAAGGGTGCGCCTGTTGTGACGTGAGAGGTCATGTGCTTGAGCACTGACCACTCCCAACAAAAATTTTCCATGAATTGGCTGGGCAACTCAACGGCATCCCATTCCACACCACTGATGCCCGACACATCGCGCTCATTCACTTGTGTGAGCATGTGGTGCAAGCCATGGCCAAATTCATGGAACAGCGTAATGACATCATCATGGGTGAGCAAGGCTGGCTTGCCATCGACACCTTCTGCAAAATTGCAAACCAAATGGGCCACTGGCGTTTGCAATTGACCGTTGTCTGGCCTTAACCAGCGTGCGCGAACGTCGTCCATCCAAGCGCCACCGCGTTTGCCTGCACGTGCGGGTTGGTCAAGGTAGAACTGGCCCACCAATTGGCCATTTCTTTCGATGCGGTAGAAACTGACGGCCGGGTGCCACACAGGGGCTTGGTCTGCGTGAATGCTGACCTCAAACAAAGTTTCAATGATCTTGAACAGGCCTTGCAGAACTTTAGGGGCCGTGAAATATTGCTTCACTTCTTGTTCGCTGAAGCTATATCGGGCTTCCTTCAATTTTTCACCAATGTAGGGCCAATCCCAAGCTTGTGGATCTTGCAGATTCAAATGCTCGCTTGCGAATTGCCGCATGTCTGCCAAGTCTTTCTCTGCAAAAGGGCGTGCCCTTTGGGACAAATCTCGAAGAAAAGAAATGACTTTGGCAGGCGAGTCAGCCATTTTGGTGGCGACCGAAACTTCAGCATAATTTGAATAGCCCAGTAAAAGCGCTTCTTCTTGGCGAAGTTGCAAAATTTCTTGGATCAGTTCGCTGTTGTCTAGGCTTGCAAATTCGGCATCGGATTGATCGGAAGCCCGCGTCACGTAGGCTCGGTAAAGTTTTTGCCTTAAATCGCTGCTGCTGGCAAACTGCATCACAGGCAAGTAGCAAGGCATTTTCAAACTGAGTTTGTAGCCTTCTTTGCCGTCTTTCTCGGCAGCTGCACGCGCTGTTTGAATGACGTCCTGTGGCACACCTGCCAGATCTGCTTCTGAAACGAAAAGTGAAAAACGATCTGTTGCATCCAAAGCGTTCTCACTGAATTTTTGGCTCAGTTCGGCCATCCGTTCTTGAATGGCGGCATAGCGTGTTTTGGCTTCGCCTTGAAGATCAGCGCCGCCCAGTACAAAGTTGCGAAGTGCATTTTTCAAAGCTTGCTTTTGCGGTGCATTCAGTTGCGCTGAATCGATGGCTTTGTATTTGGCATAAAGCCTTTCGTCTGCGCCCAGTCGGGTCCAAAATTCTGTGACCTTTGGCAGCGCATCGTTGTAGGCTGCTCGCAACTCTGGTGAGTCTGCCACATGGTTCAAATGACTGACAGCGCCCCATGACATGCTCAATTGTTCCGTGCAAACATCCAGAACTTTGGCAATCGCATGCCAGTCTGATGGAAAGTCCGATGCTGTTACAAGCTCTAGCGCTTTTGAAGCTGAAATCAGCAACTCATCCATGGCCTGATTAACGTGCTCAGGTTTGATCTGATCGAACAAAGGCAGACCACCTGTTTGAAGCAAGGGATTGGACAATGAAGTGTTCATAAATGATGGACTGAAAAAATTTGAAATAGAAAAGTCGATGGCTTAAATGCGTTCGGCGGCTTCTAGCGTGTTGACCAGCAGCATGGTGATGGTCATAGGGCCCACACCGCCGGGAACGGGCGTGATGTAGCCAGCCACTTGTTCAACACCTGCAAAATCGACATCACCGCAAAGCTTGCCTTCTTCATTGCGGTTCATGCCTACATCCAGTACCACAGCGCCTGGCTTGACCATGTCTGCCGTGAGGATGTTTCGCTTGCCAACGGCCGCCACAATGACATCGGCTTGCAGCGTGATGGCCTTCAAATTTTGGGTGGCGCTGTGACAGATGGTGACAGTGGCATTCTTTTGTAAAAGCATCAAGGCCATGGGTTTGCCCACGATGTTGCTGCGTCCTATGACGACGGCATGCTTGCCTTTGAGGTCGTACCCAATGCTCTCGAGCATCTTCATGCAGCCATAAGGGGTGCATGGCCAAAAACCAGGCATGCCCGTCATCAATGCGCCTGCGCTTGCCATGTGAAAGCCATCGACATCTTTGGCGGGCGATATGGCTTCAATCACTTTTTGGGCATCAATGTGTTCTGGTAAGGGCAGTTGGACCAAGATGCCGTGAATGCTTGCGTCGTGATTGAGTGCATCGATGCGCTCTAGCAACGCCGCTTCTGTGAGGGAGCTTGGATGTTTTTCCAAGATGGAGTGCAGGCCGCTGTCATGGCAGGCCTTCACCTTGTTGCGCACATAGACTTGGCTGGCAGGGTTTTCGCCGACCACAATAACGGCCAGGCCAGGCGTGATGCCTCTGGCTTTCAGCGCAGTGGTTCGCAGTGTGACATCTGCTCGCAATTTTTGGGAGAGGGCATTGCCGTCAATTCTTTGGGCTGTCATGGGCTGCTAGATTTCAATGTCAGAGAAATGATATTTACAAGTCAAAACGCCCGCGAGTTTGAGTTTCACGGGCGTTTGGTCGGGCCTGCTAAAGGCTGATCTGTCTTTAGCCCTTGGGGGCGTTTTGTCCCAAAGCAATTTTGAGCAAATCAGCAACCGTATTGGCGTTGAGTTTTTCCATGATGTTGGCACGGTGGGCTTCAACGGTTTTGATGCTGATGCCCAAATCGTCGGCAATTTGTTTGTTCAAACGACCCGCGACAATGCGCTCAAGCACTTGTGCTTCACGGCCTGTGAGTTTTGACAACAAGGCATCGCGGTTGGCGGCATTTTGATGATCAGAAAAAGACTCGCGAGCGCTGTCAAGCATGCGCTCAACCAGGCTGACCAAATCGTCTTCTTTGAAGGGCTTCTGGATAAAGTCCATGGCGCCTTTTTTCATGGTGTCAACGGCCATGGGCACATCGCCATGGCCAGTGATGAAGACAATGGGAAGTGGTGAGCGGCGTTCGACCAATTTGTCTTGAAGTTCCAAGCCCGTCATACCTCCCATGCGAATATCGACGATCAAACAAGCCACTTCACGCGGGTCGTACCGGCTTAGAAATGACTCGGCTGAGTCAAAACACCTGACACGGTAATCCTTGCCCTCTAAGAGCCACTGAAGAGAGTCACGAACGGCTTCATCGTCATCGACAACGTAAACAGTTCCTTTTTTGGGTATCAAACTCATGGTGGTTCCCAGTTTTACTTGCAAATTCAATGTGTTCAGTTGGCCGAGACGGGTATCCAGAAGGAGAAACAACAACCAACAACCTCGTCGGCATTGTAGAGGTTCTCAGCCGTGATTCTGCCTAGGTGCGATTCGACGATGGTTCGGCACAGGTTCAGGCCAATGCCCATGCCCTCAACTTTGGTGGAAAAGAAGGCCTCGTAGAGGCGTTCCATGACCTGTGGCGGCAAGCCTTTCCCCGTATCACTGACCGAGAAATGCACGGTATGTTGGGTGTCCAAAACCTTGGGAACGACCCTTAATTCCACATGTCGCCGGCCAATTGGGCGTTCCGCAATGTCAATTGACTCTGCCGCATTTTTCATCAAATTGATCAAAACTTGCTCAATCAAGATGGGGTCCACGTTCAGTGGAGGCAATCGCGCGGCCACGTAATGCGACAAACGCACATTGCGTCGTCGCAGTTCAATTTCTGCCAATTCGACGGCTTCATTAACCATGTTGACGACCGAAGAAGGCGTGCGATTGGGCTCACTGCGTTTCACAAAGGAGCGAATTCGGTGAATGATTTGACCTGCGCGCTGGGCTTGGTGAGCGGTTTTTTCCAAGGCCCAAATCAGGTCTGGTTCTTCAATTTGTTTGCCTTTGATGCGGGACAACAAGCCATTGCAATAGTTGGTGATGGCTGTGAGCGGTTGGTTCAATTCGTGGGCCACGCTGGATGCCATTTCGCCCATGGTAATCAGGCGGCTGGCGTTTTGGGCGCGCTCTGCTTGTTGAGATGACAATTCTTCAGCTTGCCTGCGTGCGGTGATGTCTGTGGCAATGACCAATTGGGCAAGCCGGCCATCGGCCCAATTGATATAGCGTGTGCGAATCTCTAGCCATTTGGCCAGATGCACCAAATAAATTTCAGCGCGTTCAGCAGGGGCCACAGTGAGACTTTCAGTGGGCAAGCCTGCCAAAGCATCGACATCGTCCATTTCTGTTTCTGAGGTTCGGATGTCCAACATGCCCGCTTTTTCAACCAAATTCAAATGGCCCAGGGTGTCCGTTCCAAACCATTGGCGGTACAACTTGTTGGCAAATAGCAATTCGGCGCTGCCCAAAGGCGCAACTGAAACTGACGCGTCCAAGGCTTCTAGCACGATGGTGAAGCGTTCATAGGATGCAGCCAATTGTTCCCTGACGCGATTGGGCTCTGTGATGTCCGTCATGGAGGTCATCCAGCCGGTTTGTTTGCCATTGGCATCGATCAGGGGAGAGACGTAAAGTCGGGCATCGAAAATGCTGCCGTTTTTGCGTTTCACTCTGACTTGAAAGCCGCCCGCTGTTTGCTTGCCACTGAGTTCTTCTTCCAAACGCAGCGTTAAGGTTTCTTTGTCTTCATCTGGCCAGTAGGGGAACGGTGCAACAGCGCCAATCAATTCTTGCTCTTGCCATCCCGTCATTTGGCAGAACGCCAAGTTGACATAACTGATTCGCCCCTCCATGTCCAAAGCACGCATGCCAGTGAGAATGGAATTTTCCATGGCACGTCGGAAATTGGTTTCGGCAATCAATTCCTTTTGAGTTTCTTGTCGCTTGCGAGTGTGTCGCCAATTGGCAATCAGCATCCATGCTGTGAGCAAGCTCAGTGAGCCGATGACCCAAAAGAATCCGTTGCCCACAAGGTCTTGCGATGTGCGCCAAGCTTGCGCTCTGAGAATGAGGCCATTGCCAACGGGTGAGACGGGAACTTCGTACTCATTGTTTTGCATTGAAATGCCAGGCAGGAAACTCAAAAAGCTGTTGCGTTTTGGAATGGACTGTCCCGCAACGAGGTTGCCATCGCTGTCTAGCAAAGAAACCGCATATTTGGCGGATATCTCACTAGGAACACCGTAGCGCAACAAGCTTTCTACCGCGTACTCCGCCATGATCACGCCATTGAAACGCCCTTGTGAATTCGTCAGGGGTGTGTGCAATTGAAGCACCACGTTTTTGGCATAATTCTCTTGGCCTGTTGAGTTCATGCCAATGGACTGACCCCCATCATCTTCCTGGGAATAAATGGGCTGCATCAAGTCCCGAGCGAGGGTGTAACTGTTTTCAGATTCACCCCACTTTAAAACCTCACCCACGCGCCATTTTTGACTGGCCAGGACGCTCGGTGCAGTTTGGCTGGCCAAGACTTTGCGTCGATCATCGATCCATGCGATGGTTTTAACTTCTGGATTTTTCAAGACCAAGGATTCCGAGCGCCTTGAAAACTCCTTGAGGTCAACGTCTTTATTGGAGACATCGCGTGCCAAGCGCATGATTTGCTCTTGACGTTCCAACAAGCGCAGCCTTAATCTTTGTTGACTGTATTCGACGTCACGTTTGACGGCTTCTTGTTCACGATCGGCTTCCTCGATTTTCAAATACCAAAATGAGAAAGCAATGGCGCTGAAAAACAACAAAACCGAAGCCACTGGGGCCAGTGTGGCAAACCGGTCTTGTTTTAAAGGGTTTTGACGCTTCCACCAACGCCGCCACCAAGATACTGGCTTGATGGCTTTGATGGCTTTCTTGACGTTTTGAGACTTCATGCCCTTAAGTTTAGGGTAAACACCTTGGTATTAATTTTGCATTATGAAATCAATGATCGCCATTTGAAATAATATGAATAATGTGAGAGAATTTCAAGAAATAGACAAACCATGGCCTTCATAGGAGACAAACATGTCAGCTGTTCAGCCCAATCACATCCTCTCAGACTTGGATGCCATCGAAACCCGCGAATGGATGGACGCACTGTCCGCCGTGATTGAAAAAGAAGGCGGTGAACGTGCGCACTTCTTGTTAGAGCAACTTTTAGAACACGCCCGCCAAAACAGCATTGACCTGCCGTTTTCCGCTAACACGGGCTATGTGAACACCATCGAGCCCGATCAAGAAGTCCATTGCCCTGGCAACATCGAAATCGAAGAACGACTTCGCTCTTACATGCGTTGGAACGCCATGGCCATGGTGGTCAAGGCCAACCGTCACAATCCTGAAGACGGTGGCGATTTGGGCGGTCACATTGGCTCCTTTGCCTCATTGGCTCACATGTTTGGCGCTGGCTTCAATCATTTCTGGCATGCCGAAAGTGAAAATCATGGCGGTGATTGTTTGTACATCCAAGGCCACGTCTCACCGGGTGTTTATGCGCGAGCCTACTTAGAAGGCCGCCTGACAGAAGAGCAGTTGCTCAACTTCCGTCAAGAAGTAGATGGCAAAGGTTTGTCCAGCTATCCGCACCCCAAGTTGATGCCTGAGTTTTGGCAGTTCCCCACAGTGTCCATGGGTCTTGGCCCCTTGATGGCCATTTACCAAGCCCGTTTCTTAAAGTACTTGCATGCACGTGGCATTGCCAATACCGAGAACCGCAAAGTCTGGGTGTTCTGTGGTGATGGTGAAATGGACGAGGTGGAGTCTTTGGGCGCCATTGGATTGGCCGCTCGAGAGAATCTTGACAACTTGATCTTCGTCGTGAACTGTAACCTGCAACGTTTGGATGGACCCGTTCGTGGCAACGGCAAGATTGTTCAAGAACTCGAAAGTGAATTCCGTGGTTCCGGCTGGAACGTCATCAAGCTCATTTGGGGCAGCGAATGGGACAAGCTCTTGGCACGAGACAAAGACGGTGCCCTGCGCAAAATCATGATGGACACATTGGACGGCGACTTCCAAGCTTTCAAAGCCAACGACGGTGCCTACGTGCGCAAGCATTTCTTTGGTCGCGACCCACGCACCCTCGAGATGGTGTCGCACATGAGCGACGACGAAATTTGGTCCTTGAAGCGGGGCGGTCATGACCCCCAAAAAGTGTATGCGGCATATCACCAGGCCGTGAACACCAAAGGCCAACCTACCGTGTTGCTGATCAAAACGGTCAAAGGTTTTGGCATGGGCAAAGTGGGCGAGGGCAAGAACAACGTACACCAAACCAAGAAACTCTCAGACGAAGACATTCGCTACATGCGTGACCGCTTCAATATTCCTGTGCCAGACAGTGAGTTGGCCAAAGTGCCGTTCTACAAGCCAGCGGATGACACGCCAGAAATGCAGTACCTGCATGAGCGCAGAAAAGCATTGGGCGGTTACTTGCCGCACCGCCGCACCAAAGCGGATGAAAGTTTCACAGTTCCTGCTTTAGAAGTCTTTAAATCGGTCATGGAGCCGACTGTGGAAGGCCGTGAAATCTCCACCACGCAGGCCTATGTGCGTTTCCTCACACAACTCTTGCGTGACCAAGCTTTAGGCCCCCGCGTGGTTCCCATTTTGGTAGACGAAGCGCGTACCTTTGGCATGGAAGGTTTGTTCCGCCAAGTCGGTATTTACAACCCAGCAGGTCAGCAATACACACCGGTTGATAAAGACCAAGTGATGTACTACAAAGAAGACAAAGCGGGTCAGATTTTGCAAGAGGGCATTAACGAAGCGGGCGGTATGTCGAGCTGGATTGCAGCAGCCACCAGCTACTCCACCAGCAACCGCATCATGGTGCCTTTCTATGTTTACTATTCCATGTTTGGTTTCCAGCGCATTGGCGATCTGGCATGGGCGGCTGGCGACATGCAAGCGCGTGGCTTCTTGTTAGGCGGTACATCTGGCCGAACCACTTTGAACGGCGAAGGCTTGCAACACGAAGACGGCCACAGCCATATTTTGGCGGGCACCATTCCCAATTGCATCAGCTACGACCCCACCTTCGCGCACGAAGTGGGTGTGATCTTGCACCACGGTTTGAAGCGCATGGTGGAAAAACAAGACAATGTTTACTACTACATCACCTTGCTGAATGAAAACTACCCCATGCCAGGTTTAACAGCCGGCACGGAAGAGCAAATCATCAAGGGCATGTATTTGTGCAAGGCCGGTGGCAAGAACAAAACACGTGTGCAGCTCATGGGCTCTGGCACCATTTTGCGAGAGTCATTGGCAGCGCAAGAGTTGCTCGCCAAAGACTGGGGCATTGCAGCCGATGTTTGGAGTTGCCCAAGTTTCAACGAACTGACACGCGACGGCCAAGACGTCGAGCGCTTTAACATGTTGCATCCTTTGGATGTACCTCGTGTCCCGTTTGTGGCGCAGCAATTGGCCAAATACGATGGCCCTGTGATTGCATCCACCGACTACATGAAAAACTATGCAGAGCAAATTCGCTCTTTCATTCCAAAAGGCCGCACGTTCAAAGTATTGGGCACCGATGGTTTTGGCAGAAGCGATTTCCGCAGCAAATTGCGTGAGCACTTTGAAATCAACCGGCATTACATTGTTGTGGCTGCACTCAAGGCATTGAGCGAAGAGGGTGCCGTGCCCGTGGCCAAAGTCGCTGAGGCTTTGAAGCAATACGGCATCAAGACCGACAAGGTCAACCCTTTGTACGCTTGATCATAAGAATTGGAGACACACATGGCATTGGTAGAAGTCAAAGTTCCAGACATCGGTGATTTCGATGAAGTCACCGTCATTGAGTTGATGGTCAAGGTGGGTGACACCATCAAGGCCGAGCAATCATTGATCACGGTTGAGTCTGACAAAGCATCGATGGAAATCCCCTCTTCAACAGCCGGCGTGGTGAAAGATCTGCGCGTGAAGTTGGGTGACAAAGTGAAACAAGGTTCGGTGGTGTTGGTGTTAGAAGCCAGTGGGGCGGCCTCAGCACCTGCAGCTGCACCTGTTGAGGCGCCAGCTGCAGCTGCGCCAGTGACAGCGCCGGCAGTTGCTTCTGCACCCACAGAAGCCCCAGCGCCAGTGGTTGCTTCAGTTGTGGCATCTTCAGCAATTTCTGCTGCTCCCGCACACAACCCCGGCGCCCCAAGCCTTGGCTTGCCGCATGCATCACCTTCCGTGCGCAAATTTGCCCGCGAACTGGGTGTGCCTCTGGAAGAAGTCAAAGGCACTGGCCCCAAAGGTCGAATTTCACAAGACGACGTTCAAGCCTTTACCAAAGCCGTGATGGCGGGTTCTGCGCAAACCAAAGCGCAAGCGGCCAAAGCGCCTGCTGGTGGTGACGGTGCTGCGTTGGGCTTGATCCCTTGGCCAAAAGTTGACTTCGCCAAATTTGGTCCCATTGAGCGCAAAGAAATGGGCCGCATCAAGAAAATCAGCGGCGCCAATTTGCTGCGCAATGCGATCATGATTCCCGCGGTGACCAACCACGACGATGCTGACATCACTGATTTAGAAGCCTTCCGCGTGTCCACCAACAAAGAGAATGAAAAGTCTGGTGTCAAAGTGACCATGTTGGCTTTCTTGATCAAAGCTTGCGTGGCCGCTTTGAAAAAATACCCAGAGTTCAACAGCTCTTTGGATGGCGATGCCATCGTCTACAAAAACTATTGGCACATTGGCTTTGCAGCTGACACGCCCAACGGCTTGATGGTGCCCGTGATTCGCGACGCCGACAAAAAAGGCATTTTGCAAATCAGCCAGGAAATGGGCGAGTTGGCCAAGAAAGCACGTGATGGCAAATTGGGCCCTGCAGAAATGACAGGTGCCACCTTCACCATCTCTAGCTTAGGCGGCATTGGCGGAAAGTATTTCACGCCCATCATCAACGCCCCTGAAGTAGCCATCTTGGGTGTTTGCAAGAGCACGCATGAACCTGTGTGGGATGGCAAACAGTTTGTCCCGCGCCTCATGTTGCCTTTGTCATTGACTTGGGACCACCGTGTCATCGACGGTGCTGCTGCTGCACGCTTCAACGCGTACTTGGGTCAAATCCTTGGCGACTTCCGCCGTGTGTTGCTTTGAGAGGCTGAACCATGGCATTGATTGACATTAAAGTTCCGGACATTGGCGACTTCGACGAAGTGGCGGTGATTGAGTTGTTGGTGAAAGCTGGCGACGTGGTGAAGGCTGAGCAAAGTCTGATCACCGTCGAGTCTGACAAAGCCTCGATGGAGATTCCATGCTCTCAAGCTGGCGTGGTCAAAGAGATCAAAGTCAAATTGGGTGACAAGGTCAAGCAGGGCTCTGTGGTGTTGGTGTTGGAAGTTGAAGCCACTGCTTCAGCCGCTGCGCCTGCTGCATCTGCACCTCAAGCGACAGCGCCTGCTGCTGCTTCTACAGCGCCTGCTGCTGCTAGCGTTGCGGTCAACATTCCAAACGCAGCTTCTTACAGTGGCACGGTCGACATCGAATGTGACTTGCTGGTCTTGGGCGCTGGGCCCGGCGGTTACTCAGCCGCTTTCCGCGCAGCAGATTTGGGTCTCAAGGTCGTGATTGTTGAGCGTTATGCCACCTTGGGTGGTGTTTGCTTGAACGTCGGTTGCATTCCTTCCAAAGCCTTGTTGCACGTTGCGGCCGTCATGGACGAAGTGAGTCACATGGCCGCTTTGGGCGTGGATTTTGGGACACCCAAAGTCGACATCGCCAAACTGCGCACTCACAAAGAAAAAGTCATTGGCAAGCTCACAGGCGGTTTGGCCGCCATGGCCAAGATGCGCAAAGTCACCACCGTTCGCGGTGTGGGTGAGTTCCTCAGCGCCAATCATGTGGTGGTGGAAGAAACAAGCGGCACTGGTCAAGAAAAAACCGGTGTGAAGAAAGTCGTTTCTTTCAAAAAATGCATCATTGCGGCGGGTAGCCAAGCCGTGCGCTTGCCCTTTATGCCCAAGGACCCCCGCGTGGTCGACAGCACTGGTGCATTGGCCTTGAAAGAAGTGCCAAAGCGCATGCTGATTTTGGGCGGCGGCATCATCGGTTTAGAAATGGGCACCGTTTACAGCACGCTGGGCGCTCGTTTGGATGTGGTTGAAATGATGGACGGCTTGATGCAAGGCGCTGACCGTGACTTGGTCAAGGTTTGGCAGAAAATGAACGCCCCTCGTTTTGACAACATCATGCTCAAAACCAAAACCGTGGGAGCCAAGGCCACCAAGGCCGGCATTGAGGTCACGTTTGAATCTGCAGAGGAGGGCGTTGCAGCGCCTGCACCTCAGGTTTACGACTTGGTCTTGGAGGCCGTGGGCCGCACGCCCAACGGCAAAAAAATTGCAGCCGACAAAGCAGGTGTGAACGTGACCGATCGCGGTTTCATTCCTGTCGACATTCAAATGCGAACCAATGTGCCACACATCTTTGCCATTGGCGACATCGTGGGACAACCCATGTTGGCGCACAAAGCGGTGCATGAAGCACATGTTGCGGCCGAAGTCATCGCGGGTGAAATTCAAGGCAACAAAGAGTTGGCAGCCAGTGCCTTCAATGCGCGGGTCATTCCCAGCGTGGCCTATACCGACCCTGAAGTGGCATGGGTGGGCCTCACAGAAGATCAAGCCAAGGCGCAGGGCATCAAAGTCAAGAAGGGCTTGTTCCCATGGACGGCTTCAGGTCGCGCCATTGCCAATGGCCGTGATGAAGGCGTGACCAAGTTGTTGTTTGATGATTCACCCGAGGCGCATGGCCACGGCAAGATCTTGGGCGGCGGCATGGTGGGCACGCATGCAGGAGACATGATTGGTGAAGTGGCTTTGGCCATTGAGATGGGCGCTGACGCCATTGACATCGGCAAAACCATTCACCCACATCCGACCTTGGGAGAAAGCATTGGCATGGCCGCTGAAGTGGCGCATGGCAGCTGTACCGATTTGCCCCCTGCAAAGAAATAATCGGCCCAGCGATAACCAAAAAACCGCCGGCATGAACTGTTCATGCAGGCGGTTTTTTCTTGGCAGCAAGGCGCTTAATTTTGGACGGGTTCAGCTTGAAGTTTGTCGGCTTGAACCCTTCGGGCGCCGTTGAATCTCTTTTGCCAATAGGCCTCGCGCATGTCGTCTACCCGCACGGCCTTACCTGGCCTCGGGGCATGGATGAATTTGCCGTCACCCACATAAATGCCCACATGGCTGAAGGTTCGTTTCATGGTGTTGAAAAAAACCAAGTCACCTGGCTTGAGCTCGTTGCGGTTGATTTCTTCAGTGACCTTGGCTTGTTCCTCAGCCCTTCGCGGCAGAACCAAGCCCACAGACTTTTCATACATGTAGCGTACAAAGCCGCTGCAATCAAAACCTTTTTCTTCGCTGGTACCACCCCTTTTGTAGGGCACGCCCAATAGCCCCATGGCTTGGATGACAAGTTCTGAGGCTTTGCCGCCAATGGTGTTGCGAGCAGACTGAAGAGGACCCCCAAATTGATTGCTGATTTGCTGTGTCAGCTGTTCGGTCATTTGAGTGACCAATCCACGCTCCTTGATCATGCGATCGAGGTCATCCTCAACGGGAGCTGCCAAGGCTGCCGTTGTCAGAAGTAACAGTCCACATAGAATCAAGCGCATAACGTATCAGTTTAATGCCATCTTCAATGGGATGAGACCCCCATTTGGAACGCGTCAAACTGAGAATTCTGAATAATTTGCCTCGAGGTCTGAATATGCTGCTTGAAGTTGAATCCTCTCAATTGGTTCTGGTCGATTACCAATTGAAATTAATGCCTGCCATGAAGGATGCCCAAGCTGTCTGGCAGCGCGCTGAAGTATTGGCTCGGACTGCCAAGTTGCTGAATGTCCCAGTATGGGCCACTGAGCAAAATCCTTCAGGATTAGGCGAAACCTCGCCGGAGATCCGTCAGCATTGCCAACGTGTGCTGGCCAAAATGGCATTCAGTGGCGTGGAGGAGGGTTTAGGGGAATGGCTCAGCCCGCCGGCGCCGGCAGCGCCCAAAGGCAATGCCCGCAGTTTGCCCCGTCACTTGCAAAAACCGGCTGAACCTGAAGCAGGTCCATCCGTGGTCATTGCGGGTTGTGAAGCCCATGTGTGCTTGCTGCAAACGGCATTGGATTTGCTGGGAGACGAGTTTGAAGTTTGGGTGGTCACCGATGCTTGTGCTTCCCGCACCGATCGCGATCGCGATGCCGCATTTGATCGCTTAGCAGGCGCTGGGGCTGAGCTTTTAACCACCGAAATGGTGTTGTTTGAATGGCTTCGATCGGCAGAAAATCCCGATTTCAAACAAGTTCAGACTTGGATCAAAGCCTTGGTTTAAAGTGGTTTTCAACCTGTCAAAGGTCCTGAAGTCAGTTTGCAGCAAGTCCCTCATGAATAATTATGAATTCAGAAGTCAAGCCCAGCCTTAGGAGAGACCATGGTTCAATATGCAGATTTTCACAAGCGTTCTATTCAGGACCGCGATGCGTTCTGGGCTGAGCAAGCTCAACACATTGAGTGGCACAAAGCACCTCAAGAAATTTGTGATTACAGCAACCCGCCATTTGCCAAATGGTTCAAGGGCGGCGAAACCAATTTGTGTCACAACGCCATTGACCGCCATCTGAAAGAACGAGGCGATCAAGCGGCCTTGATTTTTGTTTCGACAGAAACTGACCAAGAGCTCACGTACACCTACAAGCAGTTGCATGCTGAAGTTCAACGCATGGCTGCGTCATTGTTGTCATTGGGCGTGAAAAAAGGCGACCGTGTGTTGATTTACATGCCCATGATTGCAGAGGCTTCCTTTGCCATGTTGGCTTGTGCGCGAATTGGCGCCATTCACTCTGTGGTGTTTGGTGGATTTGCTTCTGGCTCTTTGGCCTCGCGCATTGAAGACGCCAGTCCCAAAGTCATTGTGAGCGCCGATGCGGGTTCTCGAGGTGGCAAAGTCGTTGTCTACAAACCCTTGTTAGATGAGGCCATTCGCTTGTCATCGCACAAGCCCGATTCAGTCGTGTTGGTCGAGCGTGGTTTGGCCAGCATGGAGATGACTTTGGGACGAGATGTGCTTTGGTCCACGCTGCGCGACAAGCACATGAACGACGTGGTGCCCTGTGAATGGGTCGATGCCACCCATCCAAGTTACACCTTGTACACCTCTGGTACAACAGGCAAGCCCAAAGGGGTACAACGTGACACCGGTGGCTATGCTGTGGCCTTGGCTTCCAGCATTCCCAACATTTTTTGCGGAAAGCCAGGCGAAACATTTTTCTGTACCAGTGACATTGGTTGGGTGGTCGGTCACAGCTACATCATTTATGGCCCCTTGATTGGCGGCATGGCCACCATTCTTTACGAAGGCTTGCCCACACGGCCAGACGGCGGCATTTGGTGGAGCCTGGTTGAGAAGTACAAAGTGACCGTGATGTTCAGCGCGCCCACAGCCATTCGGGTGTTGAAAAAACAAGATCCTGCTTTGCTGAGCAAATACGATTTGTCCAGTTTGAAGGCCTTGTTTTTGGCGGGCGAGCCTTTGGACGAACCCACTGCCAAGTGGATTTCTGAAGGCCTTGGCAAACCCATCATCGACAATTACTGGCAAACAGAATCTGGCTGGCCTATTTTGACGGTGTGCAATGGCATTGAAAAAACACCCAGCAAATTTGGCTCTCCAGGCAAAGCGGTTTATGGCTACGACGTGAAGTTGCTAGACGATCAAACGGGTGAAGAACTCACCCAGCCCCATCAAAAAGGCGTGGTGGCCATCGAGGGTCCTTTGCCCCCAGGCTGTTTGCAAACCATTTGGGGCGATGACGCACGTTTTGTCAAAACCTATTGGGACACCGTGCCCGGTAAAACGATTTACTCCACCTTCGATTGGGGCATCAAAGATGAAGATGGCTATTTCTTTATTTTGGGCCGCACGGATGATGTGATCAATGTGGCGGGCCACCGTTTAGGCACGCGTGAAATTGAAGAAAGCATTGCGGGTCACACTGCTGTGGCGGAAGTGGCCGTGGTCGGTGTGGCCGACAGTTTGAAGGGTCAAGTGGCCATGGCCTTTGCGGTCCTCAAAGACAACACGCTTTTAAACGATCCTCAAGCTTTGTTGAAACTTGAAGGTGAAATCATGAAGGTGGTCGACAACTCCTTGGGTGCGGTGGCCAGACCTTCGCGTGTTCGATTCGTGTCTGTTTTGCCTAAAACACGCAGTGGCAAATTGCTGCGTCGTGCCATTCAAGCCGTTTGCGAAGGACGAGACCCTGGCGACTTAACCACCATGGACGACCCAGCGGCTTTGCTTCAAATTTCGGATTTGGTGAAAGCCTAAACCGCTGCAAATGTCATTGCGCTGACACATGACAGAAGGGATGAATCTGTATTCATCCCGTTTTTGTTGAATAAAAGCGCTTAAGTGACGCAAATCAATGGGATAATGCGCGAGTTACTAAGGCCCTTCCCCATGCCACAGTCGCATCCGCCAACCGGTTCAGCCGTGTCGCGGAAGGTAAATCAACCAACTAATGTTCCCTGAAGGGGAGCGAAGGTCAGCGAAAAATGAGTGAGACAAAATCCGTCTACACCGCCTACCAAGGCAACACCTATCTCTTCGGAGGCAATGCGCCTTACGTCG
>CANFJC010000030.1 GCA_947447245.1 Comamonadaceae bacterium | reverse complement strand
GTACCTCTCAGCGTCCTTGATGGACACCTCACAAACTGTGGCAGGCATTCAAGCCTTGTTGGTGTCTGCCAATGCCTATCTGGGCGCTGAGGCACTCTTGCCCGCTTTGCAAACCGACGCCCAGGTCATCATCAGCGGCCGTGTGGCCGACCCCGCTTTATTTTTAGCGCCCCTCATTCATCATTTTCAATGGCGTGCTGATGATTGGCCGCTCTTGGGCAAAGGTGTGATGGTGGGGCATTTGCTGGAATGCGCAGCCCAAATTACGGGAGGCTATTTTGCCGATCCTGGCTACAAAGATGTGCCCAACTTGGCGCAGTTAGGCTACCCCTTGGCGGAGGTGAGCGCTGGCGGTGATGTGATCATTACCAAACTTGCCGATGACGGTGGTTGTGTCACGGTGCAAACTTGTACAGAACAATTGCTCTATGAAATCGAAGACCCAACTCAATACCTTCAACCCGACGTGGTGGCAGATTTTTCAAAAGTTCAACTTGTGCAAGTGGGCCCTGAAAGAGTGCAAGCTTTGGGCGCCAGTGGCACCACGCGGCCCGACACCCTTAAGGTGACCTTGGGGTATCGCGATGGGTTTGTAGGTGAAGGGCAAATGTCTTATGCCGGGCCTGGCGCCAAGGCGCGGGGGCAGTTGGCTTTGGATGTTGTGAAAGCCCGATTGGCCGATGCGGGTTATGGCCAATTTGAGGCGCGCTATGACCTCATTGGCGTTAGCGCCATCTTGGGAGACACACATCCAAGCCATGAGCCTGCAGAAGTGCGCGCCAGAATTGCCGTTCGAGTGAACACACAGGCCCAAGCGTTGCATGTGGTCAACGAGGTAGAGGCTTTGTACACCAACGGGCCTGCTTCTGGTGGGGGTGCTAGCAAATCGGTGCGTGAAGTGATTGCTGTGGCATCGATGCTCATGCCTAGAAGCGCCATTCAAATTCAAACTGTGCTGCTAGACCCATCTGAGGAGCTTGCCTGACATGTTGTTAAGAGACATTGCACACACCCGAACCGGTGACAAGGGCGACCGATCGACCATTTCGGTCATTGCCTATGACCGACAAGATTTTGAGTTGCTAGAAAGTTGGCTTACGCCCGAAAGAATGCTGGCGCATTTTGAGGGCATTGCCAAGGGGCCTGTCTTTCGTTACAGCTTGCCGCAACTGGGGGCGCTTAATTTTGTGATGCACAATGCTTTGGGTGGCGGCGTCACTCGCTCATTGGCCCTAGATGCGCACGGCAAATGTCTGAGTGCCAAATTGCTCAGTCTTGAGATTGAATAAAATTGTTTTGATACCTTGGAGATACCATGAAAAATAGTCGCACTTTTGGTTTGAAAAAAAGTTTGCTGAGCGTATTTTTGGGCTTAGGCGTGGCACTGACGGGCTCACAAGCCCATGCGCAGGCTTATCCCAATAAGCCCATCAAGGCCATCGTGCCTTTTGCTGCCGGCAGTGCCACCGATCAAATTGGCCGAGCGTTTGCGCAAAAAATGTCAGAGGTATTGGGACAAACCATCGTGGTTGAAAACAAAGCCGGCGTGAACGGCATGTTGGGCGCCGATGCGGTGGCCAAATCGGCCCCCGATGGCTACACCATTCTGATTGGCACCAACAGCACCAATGCGGCGCTCAAAAGCCTGATGAAGAAATTGCCCTATGACCAAGACACCGCCTTTTCGCCCATTGGTTACATGGGCTCGGTGCCCCTCATTGTGGCTGTGAACAACGAAGTGCCTGCTAAGAATTTGAAAGAGTTTGTGGACATGGCCAAGGCCAAACCCACCATGGTGACATTTGCCAGTGCCAGCACGTCGCAGTTGGTGTCTTCTGAAATGTTGGCCAGCATGGCCGGCGTTCAAATGACGCACGTCCCCTACAAGAGTGGCCCTGCTGCCATGACAGATTTGATTGGCGGCCAGGTCAACATGTTCACCGCCGACTTTGCGGTCATGCTGCCGCAAGTGAAGGCCGGCAAAATTCGTGGCTTGGCTGTGACATCCACTCAGCGCTCCAAAGCCATTCCTGAGTTGCCCACTGTCAACGAAGCACTCGGCTTGAAAGACTATGAACTGATTGCTTACTTTGCCATGTTTGCACCTGCTGGCACACCCGCAGACATCATTCAAAAACTCAATGCTGCTTTGAATGCTGCTGCGAATGACAAAGCCATTCTTGAGCGATTCTCTGCACTTGGTTTTGAAACGGCACCCGCTTCACCTGAAGCTTTGGCGCAGCGCTCCAAAACAGAAACTGCCAAGTGGGCTAAGGCCATTCGCGAAGCGAAAATTGAAGCGCAGTGATCTGCTAGCTGGCGTGTCAATTTTAACGCGCCCTCAAAGTTCACGCGCCTGTGTAAACGGGACCTGGTTGAGCAAAGTAGTTGCTTAGGATGTGATAGACCGTGAGATAGTTCTTTGAGCGAGTACTGGTGTGCGCAATACCTTGCATCACCACGAATTGCTTATCGGGGTGCGCCAGTTTCTCAAAGAATGCGGCCAAGTCTTGAAAGCTAGCAATGCCATCGTACTGGCCTCTCAATATCAAAGTAGGCACATTGATTTTTTCAGGATCGCAAACTGGGAGGTTGGCAGACATGTCAATGTAGGTGCCGGTTGGCACAGAGCTGTCCAATGCCAAGACTGCATCTGCAAAAGTTTCCACCACACTCATGTCGCTGGTACCAGGATGATCGCGTGTGAAAATACTGCGAATCATGTCGCGGTCAATAGGGCGGCGATTGCTGGCCAAGTAGGCTGGCAAGCGTTTCTTTCTTTCCGCCAGCGTGGGGCTGCCTTGCCCTGTCCAAACCATGGCATCCAACACCATTCGAGCCACGCGTTCTGGATGTCTTTGCGCAAACAGAGCGGCCCTCAAGGCACCAGAAGAAGAACCATAGGTCAATAATTTCTGACCTCCATTGTTTTTCATGATGTACTCGCTAACTGCTGCAAGATCGTCTGCGCCACAGGCAATGTTGGCATTGACATTGCGAGTCTTGTCTGAGCGTCCGTAGCCTTCGCAATCAAAGCACCAAGTGTCGTAACCTTGCCGCGCAAACCAATCCATGAGGGATGCATCATCTCTGCCTTTAATTTGCAAATCAAAGACAGGGGTAGAGGCCATGGAGGAGCCATGTACAAACAAAATGCTGCCGCGAAAAGCCTTAGGGGGATTGGCCAGCTTTTTATTCCAGATGAATAACTTGACTGAATCAGAATCTACTTTTTTGACAGTCCAGTGGGCTTTGCCAGCCACTTCCTGTAGCGCGGCAGTGGCAGCTTGAGCGGAAGCTTCCGTGGCGCTCAGAGCACTTGCCGTGACCAATGCAGAGCTGGCTAAGAAAAATCTTCTAGATTCAGAGGGTTCGTGAAAGGTGGTCATATGTTTTCATTTGAATTTCAATCAAGGGCAATGACTGATTTGATTTGCATCACAACATAATGGAAGATTTATGGATTTAGGATTTACCCTCAGTTGCCATGAGAACGGCCTAAGACTGGAATACATTGCTTTAGAAACGCACTCTCAAACCATGACCTACTTTGACAAAAACTCACGCCTCAATCGACTTTTACGCGCCTTGCTCACGCCCCTTTGGCTTTTGGTGTTGATCGGGGGTTTGCAAGCTTGTAGCGCTCTTCAAACAGAAAGCTATGCCCCCAAGCGCGGCCAGATGGGCAAGGATGTCATGTGGTTGCCAACTAGCGATGACTTGGTGTTCAAATTGTTGGAAGCCGCAGAGGTGGGGCCAAACGACGAATTGGTAGATTTGGGCGCAGGTGACGGCAAAATTCCCATAGCAGCTGCCCGTCAGTTTGGCGCTCGAGCTTGGGGCATTGAATACAACAAAGCCTTGGCCGCCTTGGCGCAGCGCAATGCCCAAAGGGCCGGTGTTGGCGATCGCGTGCGCATTGTGCATGGCGACATCTTCCAAGAAGATTTTTCCAAAGCGACTGTGGTCACCATGTATTTGTTGGAAGAGTTGAATGCTCAGTTGCGACCTAGCATCTTGGTCATGAAGCCTGGCACGCGGGTGCTTTCAAATACCTTCTCCATGGGCGATTGGGAGCCCGATCAAGTCATTCGTGTCTCCAATGGCACAGGCTATTTTTGGACGGTGCCTGCCAATGTGGCGGGTCTTTGGACACTTTCAGGCTTGGATGAAAAAGGCAAAGCCACGCTGAAGATAGACCAAACTTTTCAAAGAATCGGTGGAACGCTCACCCTTCAAGGCAATACGCAAAATTTGCTGGGCGCGAGAATGGAAGGCTCAGCGCTGCATTTCAGTTTCATCAATGCCGATGGGCTATTGAAGGCGGTCAAAGTTCTTGTGAACGATCAAGTGTTTTCTGGAGAAGTTACGGGACCCTATGGCATGGTTGAAATACAAGCTGCGCCAGTTAGGGTTGAAGGGCGCCGCCCATGAAGCGCTTCCTGCAAGGGATTTTGCGGGAAGATCTTTCCCACTATTTGCAGGGCAAATGTTCTGACTGCTTATTGGGTGCAGGTGCGAGTTCTGCTGATGCTGCCGTCTGAGCTTTGCACTTCAGTCCAAGGGGTGCAAGTGGGGTTGGCTTGTGGGGTGTAAACCGGTTGCTGCTGAATGACCACTGGGTTGGGCTGAACGTAGATGGGCTGCCTCGTCGCTTCGTATACCAAGATGCCGCCAATGGCTGCAGGCACCGCCCAGCCCCAACCACCACTGTAGCCCCTTGCCCATTGGCCATGACCGTGCCTGAAGCCGTTCCCATGGTGCTGAGCCATGGCTGATGCGCTAAGGGTTAAAAGCATCAAAACAAGCAATTTTTTCATCACGATCTCCTGTGGATAGCTACTCAACGTCTGAGGCCGGAGTTTGGTTTACTCTGAATAAATTCACGAAGTGCGGCATCTATGCGGGTTTGCCAACCAGCCCCAGAGGACTTGAAATGCTGAATGACTTCATAAGAAAGTCTGATATTGATGCGCTCCTTAGGAGTTTCTAGGCGTGGCCTTCCCCTTGGCTTAAGCAATTCTTCGCTTATTTGTTCACCTAATATTTGGGGTAAAACTTCTCGAGCAGGACGAGATTTTTTAAAAGTATTGAGAGTCCAATTTGGATTCTCGGCATCTGCCAATTCAGGATTTGGTTTCTTTCGCATAAAGCCTCACTTCTCTAGAATTTGCCCTACGAAGACTGATGATATGAACTGCTTGTTCTCTTGGGGTAAAAACAAGTACATGTAATCTTTCCTCAAGAAAGCCCATGGCAAGATACCTTGCCTCGCCATAGTCGTGCCGTAGATCAGCTGAAACAATGGAGGTTGACCACTCAAACTGCAATGCCAAAGTGAAGGACAGGCCCCGCAACAATATGTTGCGATCACTTTTTGATTGATCAAAACTAATTTCCAAATTAAGTGTACTCACATTTAATATTCTGTCAATGACCTGATGGCCACAAAAAGCGTGAGTTTGATCGTTCTCTGCCAAAATTTGCTTGCATTGACTGACCCCCAACTTTTTGATTATTTTTTTTGAGCACCATGAAATTCCACGACAACTTCTCTGATTTCACTTCACAAGCCATGGACGATGGTTTTGATGAAGTGGTCCAAAAGGACTGGGCCCCCGACCTGGCGGTTAAAAATCACACGCACCCCTTTGATGTGAGGGTTCAGGTCAGTGCTGGCCAAGTGCAATTAAGTCTTGCATCAGGCACTCATACCTATGGGGCAGGGCAGAGCTTTTACCTTGCGCGAAATGTTGAGCATGCAGAGCAATATGGGCCTGAAGGCGCCCATTTTTGGGTGGCTCGTAAGTTGTAATTTTAATAATGCGAATTCGTTTTGCTTGTCTTCACGAGCTCAGACGCCGTCGCCCATTCAGTCAATCAGATGAATTAGCCACCAAACCCAAAGACACGCGAGTGGGCTATGTCGGTTTTAGGTGCGTTGCGACCTTGTAAGTGGCAGCCAAATGTGCCATTTGTCGCGGCCTTTTGGAATCATGTGGGCTCTGCGCATCGATAAAAATAAAATGTAAGAGATAAAAATTCGAACGATAAGGACCAATGTGATTTTTGGATCTTGATCAGCCAGTTTCTCTGCGTAAAAAAGACTGGTATCAAAAACCAAATTGAACAAGCTCAGTACAAAAAGAAGCCCAAAAATAATGGCGGGGTATTTTCCATTTTTGTAAGACCAGAGGCCGGCAGCCATGAACAGAAACAAGATCCAAGCTCGAAAGTAAAGCGCTGGCAACATGTACTCGCGAACTGCGGGGTCAGAGAACAGGCCTTCTGCAACTTGGTGCGTGAAAACGGTGAGCCTGATAAACCAAATGGCTGAAAAAAATACCAAGATGGCCAAGCGCATTGGAAAATAGTTGTCAACGCTACCCACAAGATGCAAGGGTTTGGCAAGCAATGCTTCTAGCTCGTTGGCTGTGACAAGCGATTTTCGTGGTAATTGATTCATTGATGTAGAAACAAAATGATTCAAGACCAAATTCTATTCACTACAATGAAATGAGCAATCGGATCTAGGCCATAGATCTGTTAAAACCTGACCGATGTGCGTGTCACTTGACATAGATCAGGTGAATGAGGTTTCATCGTCCAACATTTTGTCTGAGGTCTTATGAATTTCGTCCCCATGATTGAGCTCACTCGCAACGGCATTTCTGAATGTGTGCACATGGGGGCCCTGGCCGTCACAAACACAGAAGGCAAATTGATCGCACATGCCGGCAATCCCAATTGGTTGTGCTTTACCCGCTCAACCCTGAAAGCCTTGCAAGCTTTGCCACTCATGCAAAGCGGTGGCGCCCAACAATTTGGCTTTACATCTAAAGAGTTGGCCCTCATGTGCGCCAGCCACAATGGGGAAGACATGCATGTAGAGCAGGTCTCTTCTATTTTGAAAAAAAGCGGCACCACATACAAGCAAATGCACTGTGGTTGTCATGTGCCCTATCGTTTTTCATTCAACGATTTGCCGCTGCCAGACGGTTTTGAATACGACGAGCGCCATCACAATTGCAGCGGCAAACACAGTGGCTTTTTGGCCTATTGCGCGCTGCACTCACTGCCAACAGAAACCTATACAGATCTGAAGCACCCATTGCAACTGCAAGTGCGCAAAGCCGTTGCCGACGTGGCAGGCATCGCTTCTGATGCCATGGCTTGGGGCATTGATGGTTGCTCCGCCCCCAACTTTGCCATGCCACTTTCAAATTTGGCGCTGGCCTATGCACGTTTGGCGCAACCAGAATCCAACAACGAATATGGTGCCAGTTTGAAGCTCCTAGGTGAGGCCATGTCGGCCCACCCCGAGTTGGTCTCTGGCACTGGCAGAAACGATGCCGATTTCATGCGCATTGGCCGTGGTGATTGGGTCACGAAGGTGGGTGCAGATGGTGTGCAAGTCATTGCCAGTCGCGCTCGAGGTCAAGCCCTTGCGCTCAAAATTGCCGACGGCAACAAGCCTGCTTTGTTTGCAGCTTCCATAGAGGCTTTAGATCAATTGGGGTGGCTCGATTCGGAACAGCAAGAGGCCTTGAAACCTTGGCGCTCTGCTGCACTGAAAAACATCAAAGGCGCTGAAGTAGGTGAGCGCCGAAGTGTCTTCCTAATTCAAATGGCCTAACGTGCCCAGCTGACTTTGTAAACGGCTAGTGCCGTTAGCAAGCCATAGCCCACCATGCCCGCAGCTATCAGTGTAAACATGTCCACTGCGCTTCCATGATTTTGAATGAGCCAAATACCGCCTGCTGCCACCACGCACAACCTGAAAGTGCCAGCCAGCACTGGCCCCAATAGTTTGCCAGCGCCTTGAGACGCAAAGTACAAACACAAGCCCAAAGCGAAGAAACCGTAGCAGGGCCCAACCCATTGGAAGTAAATGGCTGTGTAGGACAAAACGACAGGGTTGGATGTGAAAATGGCAGTCCAAATGCCTGGCCAAAAGCAGACGATCAATCCAATGCAGCCGACCAAGACGCTCGAAAGCAGTGCACCGGCCCACGCGACTTGTTTGGCGCGTTCAACCATGTTGGCACCAAGGGCCATGCCCACCATAGAAAGACAAGCCACACCAAAGGCGAATGTGATGGGGACTAGCAAAAATTCCAATCGAGTGCCAATGCCATATGCGGCTAAAGCCTCAGGTCCAAAACTGGACATTAAGCCCGTGACCACCACAATGGTGGCCACAGTTTGAATCGAACTTAGGCTGGACATGCCGCCCACTTTCAAAATGTCAATGAACAAGGCTCGCGACAAAGGGCTGTGAAAGTTGAGCTTTAAACTGCTGCGAGAAGAGCGCAAGTAAAAGAACAAATAAATGGCGCTTGCTGAATAAGCAGAGACAGTGCCAGCAGCAACGCCAGCCATACCAAAGCCAGGTAGGGGCCCAAGGCCTAACCCCAAAATGCCACTGAGGGCGACTTGCCCCAAGCATACCGAAAGGAGCACCTTAGAGGGGGTGCGCATATTGCCTGTGCCACGCAGCACAGATGTGAAAGAATTTGTCAGCCAGATACTCACAGCGCCTAGAAAGACAATGTTTGCATAAGCAAGGCAATGTTCAAGCGATTCCCCTTGACCACCCATCGCCGTGAACATAGGGCGACTGAAAAAAATAAAAATCAAGGTGAAAAAGAGTCCGATGCCAAGCGCAATGAGCGTAGCGTGCAAGACCAGAGCGTTGGCCTTCGTCACATCGTTTGCGCCCAGCGAGCGACTGATGGCCGAAGAAATGCCGCCTCCCATGGAGCCTGCAGACAGCATTTGCTGCAACATGACCATAGGAAACACCAAGGCCATGCCAGCAAGAGGGAGGAGGCCCAATTGGCCCACATACCAAGTTTCAGCGATGGTCACCAGCGCGCTGGCGGTCATGGCAAAAATATTAGGTAATGCCAATCGCCAAATGGTGGGATAAATAGGCGCGGAGGTGAGTGCGTTTTGCAATCGTTCTAACTTATTTGTTTTGAAAGGCAGGCGCGCGTTTGTTCAAAAACGCATCCATGCCTTCCTTTTGATCTTCTGTGGCAAACATCGAATGGAACAAACGGCGCTCAAACATCACGCCATCGCTCAAGCCACTCTCAAACGCACGGTTGACGCATTCCTTGGCTGCCATCACAGCCAATTGGCCCATGCCGCAAATCACCAAAGCAGCGCCCAAGGCTTCTTCCATGAGTTTGTCGGTGGGTACCACGCGACTCACCAAGCCTGCGCGCTCTGCTTCTTGGGCATCCATCATGCGGCCGGTCAAGGCCAGGTCCATGGCCTTAGATTTGCCCACTGCGCGCGGCAAACGCTGTGTGCCGCCTGCACCAGGAATGATGCCCAACTTGATTTCAGGTTGGCCAAACTTGGCGTTCTCTGCGGCAATGATGAAGTCACACATCATGGCCAACTCACAACCGCCGCCCAATGCAAAGCCGCTGACGGCCGCAATCACGGGCTTGCGAATACTGCGAATGGTTTCCCAGTTGCGGGTGATGAAGTCTTGTTTGTAGACGTCGTTGAAATTGTGCTTGGCCATGGCCGAGATGTCGGCACCCGCGGCAAAGGCTTTTTCGCTGCCCGTCACAATGATGCAGCCAATGGCTTCGTCGGCATCAAAGGCCTTCAATGCGGTGCCCAGTTCGTCCATCAAGGGGCCATTCAAAGCGTTCAGGGCTTTGGGGCGATTCAGTGTGACGATGCCAACTTTGCCGCCTTCAACGCGGACTTCAATGTTTTCGTAAGACAAAAGGATTCTCCAGTCAGGTTCTAAAAGCCATTACCCTTGACTATAACGGGATGAAAAGCTGCTTCAATCAAGGGAAAACATTAGCCAACCGATCGGTCGGTTAATGGTACATTTTCACTTTTAGCCTTCAAGCTGGACTTCATCATGACGCAAGACAACACTTTGTCAGTGACCTTTGAAAAACGCGGCGCTGTGGCCGTGGTCACTTTGAATCGACCTCAAGCCTTGAACAGCTTCACGCGCCAAATGCACCATGACTTGTGGGCAGCATTTGACCAAGCTGAAGCCGATCCAGAAATCAGGGCCATGGTTTTGACGGGGGCGGGCAGGGGGTTTTGTGCCGGTGCCGATTTATCAGAGTTTGATTTCACACCGGGCCCCGACATGGTCAAGCGCGCAGATCCAGGCCCCGTCATTGACCAAGCGTTCAACCCCACAACCCGACGCATTCAAGCATTGCGCATGCCTGTGGTGGCTGCCGTCAATGGTGTAGCGGCCGGCGCTGGCGCATCCATTGCCATGGCTTGCGACATTGTGATTGCCTCACCTCAAGCCAGTTTCATTCAAGCCTTTAGCAAAATTGGGCTCATTCCTGATGCAGGGAGCAGCTGGTTGTTGGTGGAGCGTTTGGGCTTGCCCCGCGCTTTGGCTTTGGCCATGACAGGCGACAAGTTGATGGCTGAGCAAGCCAAGTCATGGGGCATGATTTGGGATGTGGCTGACGATGCAGTGGCCGCATCAATGAGCTTGGCTGACAAATTGGCGGCCATGCCCACCAAAGCATTGGTGGCCACGCGCAAACTCATGGCGGGTGCTCATACGCGCAGCTTGTCTGAGCAACTCGACCAAGAGCGCGACGCACAATCGGCGCTGGGCACTTCACATGATTATTTTGAAGGTGTGAAAGCTTTCTTGGAAAAACGCCCAGCCAATTTCAAAGGTGAATGAACATGAATGCCCCTGTCAACAAGCTTGTAACACCCTCGCAAGCTGCCATTGATTTGGCCAAACAAGTGGGCGAGTCGATGTTTGCCGTTGACACTGCAAGCAAAGACACCATGGGCATGCAACTCATATCATGCGAACCTGGTCGTGCGGTGATTCAGATGACCGTCAAAGAGATGCACTTGAATGGTCACAAAATTTGCCATGGTGGTTTCATTTTCACCTTGGCAGATTCCACCTTCGCTTTTGCCTGCAACAGTTACAACAAGGTGGCTGTGGCTGCAGGCTGCAGCATTGAATTTTTAAAGCCTGGCCAATTGGGCGATGTGCTGACCTGTGTCGGGCAAGAACAAGCCCTGAGCGGACGGCACGGCATTTACGACATGAAAGTGACCAACCAAAAAGCTGAAGTGATTGCCATGTTCAGAGGCAAAAGTGCGCAAATTCAAGGCACAGTCATTCCCGAATAATTTGACCCAGAAGAAACACGACGGAGATTTTTTGATGAGCACCCCCTCACGCTTGCCTTTAGAGCCTATAGAAAAAGCCAGCATCGATGAGTTGCGTTCTTTGCAACTTAAACGCCTGAAGGCCACGCTGCAACATGCCTACGACAACTCGGCGGTTTACAAACGAAAGTTTGATGCTGCAGGCGTGCATCCATCTGATTGCAAATCCTTGGCCGACTTGGCCAAGTTTCCTTTCACCACCAAAGCCGATTTGCGCGACAGCTATCCCTATGGCATGTTTGCAGTGCCACGCGCTGCTTGTTCTCGCATTCATGCTTCCAGTGGCACCACCGGCAAACCCACTGTGGTGGGCTATACCCAGCGTGACATAGACACTTGGGCCACGGTGGTGGCGCGCAGTATTCGTGCAGGCGGGGCACAAGCTGGTGACATGGTGCACGTGAGCTACGGCTATGGTTTGTTCACCGGTGGTTTGGGTGCCCACTATGGCGCAGAAAAACTGGGTCTCACTGTGGTGCCATTTGGTGGCGGCCAAACAGAGCGCCAAGTGCAGCTCATTCAAGATTTCAAACCGGACATCATCATGGTCACGCCCAGTTACATGCTGGCCATTGCCGATGAGTTTGAACGTCAAGGCATTGACCCGCGCAGCAGCTCATTGCGAATAGGAATATTTGGTGCAGAGCCATGGACCAATGACATGCGTGCAGCCATTGAACACCGCATGGGCATTGATGCGGTGGATATTTACGGTCTGTCTGAAGTGATGGGGCCGGGTGTGGCCAGCGAGTGCATTGAAACCAAAGATGGCCCTACCATTTGGGAAGATCATTTCTTTCCAGAAATCATCAACCCAGACACTGGCGAACCTGTGGCCGATGGCGAAATGGGAGAACTGGTTTTTACCAGCCTCACCAAAGAAGCCTTGCCCATCATTCGGTACCGCACACGTGATTTAACCCGCTTGTTGCCAGGCACGGCCAGAACCATGCGCCGCATGGAAAAAATCACGGGTCGCAGCGACGACATGATGATCATTCGCGGAGTGAATGTTTTTCCAACACAAATTGAAGAGCTGATTTTGAAGCGCCCTGAATTGGCGCCCCATTACCAGTGCGTGCTGACGCGCGAAGGTCCTATGGACAACCTGAAAGTGGCGGTGGAAACCCGTCCTGGTGTTGCGCCTGAAAGCATAGAGGCTCGCGCTGCCGCCAAAATGTTGCAACACGAAATCAAGGTTTACATTGGCTCCAGTGTCGAAATTGATTTGCGCCCAGAGGGTGGTGTCGAGCGCAGCCAAGGCAAAGCCAAGCGGGTGCTTGACTTGCGCGGCAAATAAGCCAGCGCCCTTAAGCCTTGCTTGCAGTGCCGTCCAGCCAAGCGCTGGTTCGGGCTTTGTGCGCTTGGTCGGAGTTGGTGTAACTCAAGCGCCAAGTGTGAACGTCGGTAGGAATGTTCAAATCTAATACAAACACTTTTTGATCGCGCGTGATGGTGGCTTTGGCTTTCTTGTCGCTGCCTAACAGCAAAGTCAAATCGTCTAGTTTCTTCAAACGCCAAGTGGTCGATTTGGCCTTGCTGCTGGCCACGGCCCACCAATCATCGCCAGCCGCCATGCCTGCTTTCTCGGCAGCACCGCCACGCAAGACCGCTTTGATTTGAACCACGCCTTGAACTTCTGCAACACGCAGGCCTAAGCGCTGTGCCATTTGCGAGGGGTCTTCGTGCACGACCACCCCATGCGAGGAGAGCAAAGTTTTAAGCGGGAGTTCTTGCGTGCTGTGAACCCAAGCTTTGATTTCTTTGTGCCAGCTGCGACCTGTTTGTTCTTGCAACTCGGCCAACAAGTCGGCTTCTGTGAGGGGCCCACCTTTGCAGCGTTGCCACAAACCCCGCATCACTTGGTCAAGGTTGGCATTGCCTTCTGAGCGCATGGAAAGGTCAAGGCACATGGCCACCAATGCGCCCTTGGTGTAGTAGCTGATGGTGGCATTGGGCGTGTTTTCATCTTGACGGTAATACTTCACCCAAGCATCAAAGCTGGCCTGCGCCACAGATTGAATCTGCCTGCCCGGTGCTTGCAAAACCATGTTGATGGTTTTGTTGATCAATTTGAAATACGTGGTGTCATCAATCAGCTTGGCGCGGCGGAGCAGCAAATCATCGTAGTAGCTGGTGAAGCCTTCAAAGAACCAAAGCAGCTCGGTGTAATTTTCTTGGGTGTAGTCATAGCGCGCAAACTCGGCAGGCCGCAGTTGCTTCACATTCCAAGTGTGAAAGTATTCGTGGCTGATCAAGCCCAGTAAGGTGACATAACTGTCTGGCATTTTTTTCATGCCCAGCGCAGGCAGATCCCGCCGGTTGCAAATGAGGGCGGTTGAGTTGCGGTGTTCTAAGCCGCCGTAACCCTCTTCGACTGCGTTCAGCATGAAGACGTAGCGTTTGTAGGGAGCGCTGGAAGTGGGTTTTTTCTCGTGCCAAAACTTGATTTCGGTTTCGCAAATTTTTTGCGTGTCTGCAATGAGTTTGGCGCCATCAAAAGAGGCCATCGCGCCTGCCACCACAAACTCATGCGCAATGCCACAAGCTGTAAATTCACCGCGCCAGAAGTTGCCCAATTCAAAGGGGCAATCGACCAACTCATCGTAGTTGGCAGCCACATAATCGCCAAAGCCTTGCTTGTTGACTTTGGTGGCTTGAAGTCCCGTAGCGGCAAGCCAGGTACTGCCTTTGATGGCGCTCAGGGTGAGCGCATGGGGCATGTCTTCTTGGCCATGCACGCGCAAGCACAAACTGGTGCCATTGAAAAAGCCACGCTGCGTATCCAGCCACGCGGTGCGCACAGAATTGTCAAAGGCATAGACCTCGTAGCTCAGTTGCAAGGGCTGGCCTTCTTGGCATCGGATGTGCCACTGACTTTTTTGGCTCTGGTGAATTGCAAGGGCTTTGCCGCCTTGTGTGGCTTTTAAGCATTGCAAGTTTTTGGCAAATTCGCGCACCAAGTAGCTGCCCGGAATCCATACCGGCAAGGACACCACTTGACCTGCCTGAGGCTTGTCAATAAGAAGCGAAACTTTGAACAGGTGGGAGTGGGTCTGACTGGCATCAATGCTGTAATGAACAGCAGGGACAATTTTTTTTGAACTCATGTGGCGGCTGCTCCAATCAGGCAACTCAAGGCGGCTACAAGCGTAAGGTGCCAACGCATGGGCAACCATTCTTGCAAGCCTGCTTCTAGGTAGGTTTTGCGGTCAACCGCATAACAAATGCCCAAGATCAAAGCCAATAAAGGCAGTCCAGCGTAGGCGGGCATGGTCACGGCAACCCATGCCATCAAAGAAGGCACAACGCCCCAGCCAAAGTTAAAGAGCGGTGCATTGTGCATGCGTGACACGTTTTTAAACCCAATGCCCCAATGGATGCCACCTAGAAAAGAAACGATGGCTGCACCATATCCCGCCATGGCCAAGGCCAAGAAGGGGTGCAAGTCTGAATCGACCAACCAGAGCAAAACAGCCATGCCGACAAATGGGATGAGGCCTGCGTAAGCCAAAAGCTTGACATGCCTGCGAGTTTGATCTGAGTGTGCGCTCATGGTTTGACGGCATTCAACATAGACTCAATCTGTGCGGCCTCTATGGCACCGGGGACACGTGTGCCATCTGCTGCAAACAAAGTGGGCGTGCCATTGATGCGGTTCTTTTTGCCAAATTCCACAATGGCATCGATGTTGTGCGTGTCGCAAGCAGCCACGGGGGGTGCAATGCCTTGTAGCATCCAGTCGTTCCAAGTTTTGGCTCTGTCCTTGGCGCATGCGATGTTGCGCGATTTGACTTTGGAGTCTTCGCCCAGCACGGGATACAACAAGTGGTAGATAGTCACATTGTCTATTTTTTGCAAATCGCGCTCAAAGCGTTTGCAATAACCGCAATTGGGATCGGCAAAGATGACCAGTTTTCGTTTGCCGTTGCCTTTGACTTGCGTGAAAGCAAATTTAACAGGCAAGCTGTCAAAGGGAATGGCCGAAAGTTTGTCGTTTCGCTCTTCGGTTAAATTGCGTTTTTGCTTGGTGTCAATCAAGGCGCCTTGAATCAGAAAGTCGCCTTTGGCATCGGTGTAAAAAATCTCATTGCCTTGAACCCGAATTTCAAACACGCCGGCCATGGGGGTTTTGGAAATCTCTTCAATTTTGGGCAAGGAAGGCAGGCGCTCGCTCAGTGTTTTTTTCAAGTTGGCATCTTGGGCCATGCCGCATGTGCTGGCCACAAGCAAGCAGGTGGTGGTGAAAGCTCTGATCAAGCGCATGCTGTAAATTTCCTAAGGTTCCGAGTGGCGTTGAAAATGGAATCAATGCTGCGAAGAAGATTTCATGGCTTCTGCTGCCATCCATTTCTTCAATGGACTCAATTGATTGAAGGCCGACATGCCCCAATTGCGGAGTTTTTGCAGCGGTAGCTCGGGTTGTGCAAAGAGCATTTGCAAGCCATCGGTCACAAAGCCCATGGCCAGCACTTCGGCTTGGCGTGAACGTTCGTATCTGCGAAGCAATTTGGCATCGCTCAGGGGTCGCCAAAATTCTTTGGCTTGAATGACCCGAGACAAAGCCATGACATCGGCCAGTCCCACATTTAAACCTTGCCCTGCCAGCGGATGCATGGCGTGTGCAGCGTCTCCGGCCAATGCAAACGAGGTAGCGCGTTGGTCAGATGCTGAATGAGGCATGCTGCCTGTCCATTTGGCCGCCTTGGCCAACTGCAAAGGCCAAACAGCCCGCTCACTGATCAATTCAATGCTGCCTGCCACGCCTTTGCTGGCCTCTTGTAACTGCGAACAAAAACTGTCGATGTCAATGTTTTGCAATTGGTCGGCGCGGGTGGGCGTGAGGGACCAAACCACGGCCCATTCATGACTGCCTTCACCGCCGATGGGCAGGAACGCCAAAATTTCGGGACCGTGGGCCCTGTGAAACCATTGGCGAGCCATTTGATGGTGTGGCGCTTGAGTTTGAAT
>CANFJC010000029.1 GCA_947447245.1 Comamonadaceae bacterium | reverse complement strand
TGCGATTTAACGATGGTAAATGTGATCCTGCGGGCAACTTTTGGAGCGGTTCTATGTTTGAGCCGCGCGATCAAGCGTTTGCAGTCTTGTATGCCTTGCAGGCAGATGGCCGCTTAGAGATCAAGGCAGGTGATGCCACCGTGGCCAATGGCTTGGCCTGGTCGCCCGATGGGCGCACCCTTTATTGGTCTGACACTGGCGCCCATTGCATCAGAGCTTGGGACTATGACGCAGACACCCAAACAATGAGCCGGGAACGCTTATTTGCCCAATTTCCGCTCAAGCCAAAAAACTGGGCCTACGGTACCGCCAGCGCCCAAGCGTATTTGGGCCGGCCCGACGGCGCTGCGGTGGATGCAGAAGGTTTCTACTACGCTGCCATGTACGAGGGCCATCGTTTGGCCAAGTTTGCGCCCGATGGGCGCTGCGTGGCGTTCATGGAGACCCCAGTTCAGTGCCCCACCATGCCCTGTTTTGGCGGTGACGACTTGTGCACGCTTTTCATCACCACATCGGCCCATGGCCGCAGTGCAGAGGAGATGCAAGCCCTGCCCGATTCAGGCTGTGTATTTGCAACGCGCGTAGAGACGCCCGGCTTACCTGTGATTTTTTTCAACAACTGAATTGACCAATTTCTTGCAAGCAAAAATGCAATCAAGCGTCTAAAAGTGGGTGCAGCCGTTTAACATGGGCACATGCATGAAAGCCCTCAGCCTAGCCAAAATGCAGATCTGATGCCCGATCTGCCAATGCTTTTGGAAACCATCCGATCTGCCGCTGCGCAAGCTCCGGCACAGCGTAAGACGTTTCGCATTCACGGCTCGGGCAGCCACGATTTTTATGGCGAGTCTCTAGAGGGAGAGTTGCTTGAAACACGGGGACTCAAGGGCATCGTTCAATATGAACCCAGTGAGTTGGTCGTCACGGTTGCAGCTGGCACACCGTTGCACGAGTTAGAGGCTGCATTGGCAGAGCAGGGGCAATGCTTGGCTTTTGAGCCACCCTATTTTCAAGTGAAGGCCGGCAACAAGCAACTCAGCCATGCCACAGTTGGGGGCATGGTGGCTGCCGGCTTAAGCGGCCCTGCCAGAGCCAGTGCAGGATCGGTTCGAGACTTTGTTTTGGGTCTGCGCTTCATCAATGGCCGCGGCGAACACCTCACCTTTGGTGGCCAGGTCATGAAAAATGTGGCGGGCTATGACGTCAGCCGCTTGATTGCCGGCAGTTGGGGCACGCTGGGTTTGATCACGGAGGTGTCTCTCAAGGTTTTGCCGATGGCCCCTGCCGAAGCTTATTTGATGTGCGCACTGCCGCAAGAAAAAGCCTTGAATTTATTGCATCAATGGGGCGGCCAGCCCTTGCCATTGAATGCCAGTTGCTGGGTCAAAGACACGACCCAAGCAGACGCTCCAGAAATGTTGTTTGTTCGCTTGCGGGGCGCGCTGGCTGCGGTGCAAGCGGCCAAGCTGCGCATGTCACAAGATGTTGCCAAGTTGCAGAGCGAGTTGATGGAACAATCGGCTGAATCTGCTGCCCAAGATTGGGCCTTGTGCCGAGATCAAGCCTTGCCATTTTTCACAGAACACATCGCGTCCAAAGACATGGCGCTTTGGCGTTTGTCCGTGCCGCAAACCGCGCCTGTTTTGAAGTTGCCAAACAGTGCAAGCGAGGCATTCATTGAGTGGCATGGTGCTCAGCGTTGGATCTGGGCGCCGCTCAGTGAAGTGCAAGAAATTCGGCAAGCCGCGGCCCAAGTTGGCGGACAAGCCACATTGTTCAGGCGGCCACAGCAAGCCAGTGCCGCGGTCAATGTGAACACACCAGTTTTTGCGCCACTCGATTCCGTGCAGCAACGCATTCAACACGCGTTGAAAAATGAATTCGACCCGGCGGGCATTTTCAGCCCGCGAAGACTGAACGCGTTTTTCTGAGGCGAAACATGCAAACCCAACTCGCACCTGAGTTTCAGAACACCCTCATTGGCCAAGAGGCCGAAGCCATTCTGCGCCAATGTGTGCACTGTGGATTTTGCACGGCCACCTGCCCCACCTATCAACTGATGGGCGATGAGCTAGATGGACCGCGAGGCCGCATCTACCTCATGAAGCAAGTTTTCGAAGGGGCAGAGCCCACGCGCAAAACACAATTGCATTTAGACCGATGCCTCACGTGCCGCAATTGCGAAAGCACATGTCCCAGCGGCGTTCAATACGGCCACTTGGTTGACTTGGGCCGCAAAGTGGTCGATGCCAAAGTGCAAAGACCCCTGAAGGAGCGCGCACTGCGTTGGGCACTCAAAGAGGGACTCACCTCTCCCCTATTTGCGCCCGCCATGAAGTTGGGACAAAGCCTTAGGGGCCTATTGCCTGCGGCCTTGAAAGCCAAAGTGCCTGCGCCACAAAATGCTGGCGCTTGGCCGCAAGAAACGCACAGCCGCAAGGTCTTGATGTTGGCCGGTTGTGTGCAACCAGCCATGATGCCGAATATCAATTCAGCCACAGCCCGCGTGCTCAATGCCTGTGGCATTCAAGTGGTCGTGCCGCCCTCCGCGGGCTGCTGCGGCGCCGTCAAGTTTCACTTGAACGATCAAGTGGGCGGCTTAGACCACATGCGTCAAAACATCGATGCGTGGTGGCCTTGGGTTGAACAAGGCATAGAAGCCATCGTCATGAATGTTTCGGGTTGCGGCGTGACCGTCAAAGAGTATGGCCATCTGCTTCAACACGATGCGCAGTACGCTGCAAAGGCCATTCGCATTTCTGAACTCACGCGCGACTTGAGTGAGTATTTGCCCATGTGTTTACCAGAACTTCAAAAGCAATTGAAGCCTGAACTTGTGGCCCAAACGGGTGTGCTGGCGTATCACCCGCCCTGTACTTTGCAGCATGGCCAACAACTCAAAGGCGGGGTGGAGTCTCAACTCGGCCAGCTGGGATTTAAATTGCGCGTGGCCGACGTTGAGTCCCATTTGTGTTGTGGTTCTGCAGGCACTTACTCGGTGTTGCAAGCCGATACGGCTTATGCTTTGCGCGATCGCAAGTTGGGCCATCTGAACAACTTGCAACCCACTGCCATTTTGAGTGCCAACATTGGCTGCATCACGCATTTGCAAAGTGGTGCCGATGTCCCGGTTCGGCATTGGGTGGAGTTGGTCGACGAAGTGCTTTCAAAAAGCCACTGAAGTCGTCAGAGCGAATGGACTTGCGTGAAGCAAGTCACATCGGCGAGTCAAATTAGGCGGCCAATGCCGCTTCAATGTCTTGGGCTATTTTCTCGGGCTTGTCCATGGAGGCATAGCGCTTGATGACACGGCCATCACGGCCGACCAAAAACTTGGTGAAGTTCCATTTGATGCCTTTGCTGCCCAACAAACCCGGCGCCTCTGCGCACAACCATTGGTAAAGCGGGTGGGCGTCGGCACCATTGACATTGACCTTCTGCATCATGGTGAAACTCACGCCGTAATTGACTTGGCAAAAATCGGCAATGACTTCGTTGCTCGCAGGATCTTGGTTGCCAAACTGATTGCAAGGAAAACCCAAAACAGCCAAACCTTGGTCTTTGTAGGCCAGGTGGATTTTTTCAAGACCACCTAATTGTGGCGTGAAACCGCAGGCGCTGGCGGTATTCACAATCAGCATGACCTTGCCTTGCAATTGGCTCAAGGCCAAGCCTTGGCCGTTCATCTGAATCGCTTCAAAATCGTAAATGGTTTTCATGTCATCGGTCTTTCAGGGTGAGCGTCGAAGTGGCCATCAACCATGCAGCTGATCATTTTTAGCCACATCGATCAAGTGTTTCATGACTTCGCTGTGATCTCGCATGTTGCGCTCGTGCCAGCGTTTGATGAGCCACATGAAGCCGGCCACCACCAAGCCAAAGGCCGTGATGGCACCAAAGGCAGACAGTCCCATGCCTGTTGAGAAACTGTACATGCCACCTAACAGCAAAATACAGAGTTGTTCATTGAAGTTTTGAACCGCAATGGATCTGCCGGCGCCCATCAGGTTGTGGCCGCGGTGTTGCAACAAAGCGTTCATGGGGACGACCAAAAAGCCGCCCAGTGCACCCAGCAAAATCAAGAAAGGTGCGGCCACCCACACGTTGTCAATGAAGTTCATGCCGACGACAAGCAAGCCCATGCCAATGCCCAAAGGCATGACCCGTGTTGCCTGGTGCAGCTTCATTCGAACGGAGGCTACAACCGCACCGACGGCGGTGCCAATGGCAACGACACCGACCAGACTAGAGGCTTGTGTGGTGGAGTAGCCCAAAGCCGCCGCGCTCCAAGCCAAGACGATGTAACGCAAGTTGCCCGACACTCCCCAAAACAGAGTCGTGGTTGCCAATGAAATTTGGCCCAAGCGGTCTTTCCAAAGGCGTGTATTGCAATCCCAAAAATCGGGTAGCAAGGCCCCTAAATTTGGCGGCAAGCTGCGCATGGCGACACCTGTATTGGGGATGCGTGTGTTGAACCAGGCTGCCAAGGCATAAAAGAGGATCAATAACAAAATGGCGGCCTCGGGCGGCGTGTCAATGCCCGTTTCAAAGAAGGGCAAGTCAAAGCCCAACAAGTATTCAGAAACATGGGGCCCCACCAATTGCCCACCGATCAAGACACCTAGGATGATGGAAGCAATGGTCAGGCCTTCAATCCAGCCATTGGCTTTGACCAGTTGCGAGGCGGGCAGCAATTCGGTCAAGATACCGTATTTGGCAGGCGAGTAAGCCGCGGCGCCTAAACCCACAACCGCATAAGACAGCAATGGATGGGTGCCAAAGAGCATCATCAAACAGCCCGCCACCTTGATGGCGTTGCTGACAAACATGACCTGGCCTTTGGGTCTGGAGTCGGCAAAGGCACCCACAAAAGGCGCAAGCACAACGTAAAACAGGGCGAACATGGGCACCAAAGCAGCACGTTGCCACTCTGCGCCGCCACTGATGCGAATGAGTTCAACAGCCGCGACAAAAAGCGCATTGTCGGCCAGCGAGCTGAAAAACTGGGCCGCCATGATGGTGTAAAAACCGCGCTTCATGAAATCATGCAGTGAATCGAGAGGACATAGGGCCGAAGTCGAAAAGAAGTGAATTGATCAAAGCAACACCTGCTTTGCTGATGTTGGCCTAAGTTTCGGTTATATCACGCTCTGAAGTGACACAATCTAGACTACACATTTTTGACAGATCTTTGTTTTTGAACGATCCGACATGCCTAGACCGATTCAGGCCACCATTGACCTTCAAGCCTTGCGCCATAACTTAGCGCTCATTCAATCGAGCGCGCCCGATGCCTTGGTTTGGGGGGTGGTCAAAGCCAATGCTTATGGCCACGGCATTGAAAGAGTTTTCGATGCTTTGCGTGCCGCAGACGGTATCGCGCTTCTCGATTTGTCAGAGGCGCAGCGTGTCCGGCAATTGGGCTGGCGCGGCCCCATTCTTTTGCTAGAGGGTGTTTTTGAAACACGCGATTTGGAGTTGTGCTCGCGGCTCAATCTGTGGCACGTGGTTCACTGCGAAGCACAAATCGACATGTTGGCCGTTCACAAAACCCATTTAGGCCATCGCGTATTCCTCAAAATGAATACGGGTATGAACCGTTTGGGCTTTGCCCCGCAAGCATTTCGAGCCGCATGGACACGCTTGAATGCACTGCCCCAAGTCGATGAAATCTCGCTCATGTCGCACTTCAGTGATGCCGATACGGACAAAGGCATTGCGGCCGCCATGGCTGTGTTTCAAGAATACACCCATGACTTGTCGGGCGAGCGCAGCCTGTGTAACAGCGCCGCCACCTTGCGCCATGCCAAAGAGTTAAAGGTCCGCGCAGATTGGGTGCGACCTGGCATTGCGCTTTATGGCAGCTCGCCCGATCATCCCACCCATACTGCTGAGCAATGGGGCCTGAAACCTGTCATGAGTTTGAATGCCGAGATCATCGGTGTGCAGCATTTGCAAGTCGGCGACACAGTGGGCTATGGCTCTGCATTTGTGGCCGATCGACCTATGCGAATCGGTGTGGTGGCTTGTGGTTATGCAGATGGCTACCCACGCCACGCACCCACGGGTGCACCCGTTTGCGTCGATGGCGTTCGATCACGGACATTGGGCCGCGTCAGCATGGACATGATCACCGTGGACATCACCGACTTGCCGCATGCCGACAGGGGCAGTGAAGTCACCTTGTGGGGGCGGCCGCAAAAAACCAAGCAGCCCGCTTCGGGTGTTTCGATCGATGAGGTGGCCAGTGCAGCAGGCACTGTGGGCTATGAGTTGATGTGTGCCTTGGCAGCGCGCGTGCCCGTCACGGTGTTGGACACGCTTTGAACATCAAGAAGCAAAACGCCTTGGCCTTGATGGCCGCCATGATTTTGATTTTGATTTGGGGCGCCAACTTCAGCGTGCAAAAGTATTTGCTCGACACGCTCTCACCCAGCGGTTTTTTACTGGGCCGTTACGTGATCATGCCGACATGCGCATTGATCATGATGCGCGTCACACTCGGGCGCTTCTTTCCGCCAATGGCGCGAAAAGATATTTTTGAACTGGCCAGCTTAGGCTTTATCGGGCACAGCTTGCATGTGGGCATTGTTTGTTATGGCATTCATTTGTCGACGCCCTTTTCAAGCTCAGTGATCCTAGCCTGTGGCCCCATTTTCACTTTGCTCATTTTGAGATGGAAGGGGCACGAAAAACTTCAGCGCAACCAAGTCTTGGGCGTCACGATTGCCTTCGCAGGGGTGTTGCTGTTTCTTTCTGAAAAAATCATGAAAGGCGATTTGCGGGCAACGGGCGGCGATTTGGTTTTGTTTGTCGCTTCTCTTTTATTTTCTTATTACACCGTGCAAGCCAAACCATTGCTTGAAAAACATGGCAGCATTTTGACCATGGGTTATGCCACCTTGTTGGGCGGCTTGCCGGTCATGTTGTTGTCAATCCCTTCGGGACTTGAAGCGCCGTGGGCCAGTCTGGGTGTTCAGGGATGGGCTGCCATGGCTTGGTCTGTTTTGATCTCTGCCTTTGGCGGATGGTTTGTGTGGGGCTGGGTGAACCAAGTCAGAGGCGTCGCCAGAACAGCGCCTCTCATGTACCTCATGCCACCCGTCGCTGGTTTTTTTGCTTGGGTCCTTACGGGTGAGCAATACACCGCAAGCAAATTGCTGGGTGCGACCATTGCCTTGTTAGGCGTGGCCTTTGCGCAATTTGCCCCTCAGCGGAAAAATCCATCGTAGGCTGTTTTCAGAATCAGAGCGCCTACAACCGCCAAGAAGGCATAGCGCACAAACCCAGAGCCGTACTTCAGTGCCAGTCGCGTTCCAATGAGGCTACCCATGACATTCGCCAAGGCCATGGGAACTGCCAAGTGCCACCACACATGGCCCTGCAAAGTGAACAGCACCAAGGCAGAAAAGTTGGTGGCGGTGTTCATCAGCTTGGACGTGGCCGAAGCGTTCAGAAAGTCATACCCTAACAATCGGACATAAGCAAAAACAAAAAAGCTGCCTGTGCCGGGTCCAAAAAACCCATCGTAAAAACCAATCAACAAGCCGATTGAAGCGGCCACCATAGCCTCTTTTTTGCCTTGAAATTTGGGCTCATGCTGCTGCCCCATGTTTTTCTTGGCAACCGTGTAAATGAGCAAAGCAAAAAGCAAAAAGGGCAATGCCTTGCGCAAAAAACTGGGGTCCACTTGGGTCACGGTCCAGGCACCGCAGAGCGAACCTAGAAGGCCTGCCGCGGCTGCAGGAAACAAAGCCGCCCAACGCAACTCCACTTTTTTGCTGAACTGGTAAGTGGCAAATGCCGTTCCCCAAATGGCGGCGCTTTTGTTGGTGCCCACCAAAGTGGCAGGCGGGGCAGTCGGAAAGGTGGCAAACAGGGCCGGGATCAAAATCAAGCCACCACCACCTACGATGGAGTCGACCATGCCGGCAAACAAGGAGGCCAGAGAGACGAGCAATATTTCCATCAAAAAAAAGCGCCGCTTTCGCGACGCTTGTAAAAAGTCACATCTCGTTTTGGATGTTTATGTTCGATTGGTTTGGGTGTCTCCTCTGCCCTCAAAACGAACCCAAACAGCAGTTCATCGAGTGCATGAAATGTACTAGGCTGCATCAGACATTGCCATCAGGGATTTCCCGTGGCAAACCGCTGCGCATCTATGGCCATCCAGTGCGCCGCTTTTTCAGCAATCATGAGGGTGGGGCTGTTGGTGTTGCCACTGGTAATGCTTGGCATAACGCCCGCATCAACCACCCGCAAGCCGCGAATGCCGCGAACTTGCAAGTGGCTGTTGACCACCGCCATGGGGTCGTCTTCGCGGCCCATGCGCGTGGTGCCAACCGGGTGAAAAATGGTGCTGGCAATGTCACCAGCCAGCTTGGCCAATTCTTCATCCGATTGGTATTGAACGCCTGGCTTGAATTCTTCGGGTTCAAAGGCGGCCATGGCGGGTTGCGACATGATGCGCCGAGTGACCCGCAGGCTGTCGGCCGCCACTTTTCGGTCTTCCTCGGTGCTTAAATAATTGGGCGCAATGGCGGGGGGCACATTGAAATCAGGGCTCTTTAAAGTCACGCTGCCGCGACTGCTTGGATTCAAATTGCAAACGCTGGCGGTGATGGCGGGAAAGGTGTGCAAAGGCTCACCAAATGCATCCAAACTCAAAGGCTGCACATGGTATTGGATATTGGCCCATTCACGACTTGGATCGCTTTTGGTGAACGCACCCAATTGACTGGGCGCCATGCTCATGGGGCCGGATCTGGACATGGCATATTCCAAACCAATTTTGGCTTTGCCCCACCAGCTGTTGGCCAAGGTGTTCAGTGTTTTGGCATTTTTGACTTTGTAGACAGAGCGAATTTGCAAATGGTCTTGTAAATTGGCGCCAACGCCGGGCAAGTCGTGCGTCACTTCCAAGCCGTTTTGTTTCAAACTGTGGGCAGCCCCAATGCCGGAGAGTTGCAAAATTTGAGCAGAGCCGATGCTGCCAGCACTGAGTGCCACTTCGCGCGTGGCTGTGGCCGTCACAAGTTGCTGTCCGTCCCACACTTTCACGCCCGTGCATCGTTTGCCACCATCGGCATCGGTCTCAATGACCAAACCGGCGACTTGTGCTTGTGTCCAAAGTTCAAAGTTGGGGCGTGCATAGCAAGTGGGCCTTAGAAATGCTTGCGCGGTATTCCAGCGCCAGCCGCTTTTTTGATTCACTTCAAAATAGCCCACACCTTCATTGTTGCCTTGATTGAAGTCACTCGAAGCGGGCACGCCTGCTTGTTGCGCGGCTTGTGCAAAGGCATCTAAAACGCTCCAACTCAAGCGCTGTTTTTCGATCCGCCACTCGCCACCGGCTTTGCGTGCTTTGAGGATTCTGAAATACGCTGCTGAAGCAGCATCTTGGTGCGCTTGCGGATGGAGCAAGGCCGCGTCAACCCCATTTGCGCCATGCGTTTCAGTGGCGCCTTGGTGGTGGTCTTCGTGGAATTTGAAGTAGGGCAAGCATTGATCCCAGCGCCATTGCGGGTCGTCAGTGAGGGCCGCCCATTGGTTGTAATCGCGCGACTGGCCGCGCATGTAAATCATGCCGTTGATGCTGCTGCAACCCCCTAGTACTTTGCCTCGGGGGTAACGCAGTGTTCTGCCGTTCAAGCCTTTGGTCGCCTCCGTTTCGTACAGCCAATCGGTGCGTGGATTGCCAATGCAATACAAATACCCAACAGGAATGTGTATCCAGTGGTAGTCATCTCGCTTGCCAGCCTCAATCAGCAAAACACGTTTGCTGGCATCGGCCGATAAGCGGTTGGCCAAGAGACATCCTGCAGTGCCAGCGCCGACGATGATGTAGTCAAAAGTGCTGTCGTTCATGGCGCTTCGAAACGGTAAGGGGCTGACTTACTTGGACGTTGGCATGGCGAACTCGGCGCCTTTGCCAATGCTCTCTGGCCAGCGCTGCATGATGGATTTTTGCTTGGTGTAAAAGCGCACGCCTTCTTCGCCATAGGCATGCATGTCGCCAAACAAGCTGCGCTTCCAACCGCCAAAACCATGCCATGCCATGGGCACAGGAATGGGCACATTGATGCCCACCATGCCCACTTGAATGCGGCGCGAAAACTCGCGCGCGACATTGCCATCGCGGGTAAAGCAACTCACGCCATTGCCAAACTCATGGTCATTGATGATTTGAATGGCTGCGCCCAAATCTTTCACGCGAACGCACGACAAGACGGGGCCGAAAATTTCTTCTTTGTAAATTTTCATGTCAGTGTTGACATGGTCGAACAAGGTGCCGCCTAACCAGAAGCCTTTGTCGCAACCCTCGCCTGCTTTGGCACCATCAAACTGACGGCCATCGACCAACAACTGGGCGCCTTCAGCCACACCTGCATCGATGTAACCAGTGATGCGCTGCTTGGCAGCGGCCGTCACAATGGGGCCCATTTCTGCCGCCAAGTTGGTGCCATTCAGCACTTTGAGTGCGCGTGTTTTCTCGAGCAACAAGGGCATGAGGCGCTCGGCCACATCGCCCACCAACACGGCCACGCTGATGGCCATGCAACGCTCGCCGGCCGAGCCGTATGCGGCGCCGATGAGCGCATCGACGGCTTGGTCAATGTCGGCATCAGGCATGACGACCATGTGGTTCTTGGCGCCGCCCAAGGCTTGCACGCGTTTGCCATGGCGTGCGCCGTTTTCATAAAGGCTGTTGGCGATGGGTGTAGAGCCCACAAAACTCAGGGCTTTGACATGGGGATGGGCCACCAAGGCATCAACAGCCTCTTTGTCGCCTTGCACCACGTTGAAGACACCTTCGGGCAGGCCTGCTTGGTGAAGAAGCTCGGCCATGAACAAGCTGGGGCTGGGGTCGAGTGGGCTTGGCTTTAAAACAAAGGTGTTGCCACAGGCAATGGCCACCGGAAACATCCACATGGGCACCATGACTGGAAAGTTAAACGGCGTGACGCCGGCCACAACACCCAATGGCTGGCGCAATGTCCAGTTGTCGATGCCGGTTGAAACTTGGTCTGTAAAGTCGCCCTTGAGCAATTGTGGGATGCCGCAGGCAAATTCCACAATGTCGATGCCGCGCGTCACTTCACCCTGAGCGTCTGTGAAGACCTTGCCGTGTTCGGCGGTGATCATGTGAGCCAGTTTGTCGCGGTTCAGGTTGAGCAACTCCAAAAACTTGAACATCACACGTGCGCGCCTCAAGGGCGGTGTGTCGGCCCATGCTGGAAACGCCGCTTGGGCGGAGGCGACGGCTTGGTCGACATCTTGAGTGTTGGCCAAACTCACACGGCCCGTGACTGCACCTGTGGCTGGATTGAAAACGTCTTGCGCACGGGCAGAGGCGCCCGAGACTTTGTGACCCGAAATGAAATGAGCAATGGTGGTGGCAGTCATGAGAAATCCTAAAGGCCTGAAAGGTATGTCAATGTTAATCGGTGTTGGCCGTTGCTGTGGCCGGATGGCGCCGCCTGAACATGCCCCAACCTTCCATTTGGAGCACGCAGTCGCCGTGTTGGTTGTGCATGACCCACTGCGTTCGCACCAGACCCACATCGGGTTTGGAGCGCATGGCCCTTGACTCCAATATTTTGTGTGTCAAGTGCAGGGTGTCATTGGGCTTGACCGGTTTTTTCCATTGCAAATTTTCCAAGCCAGGCGACCCCAAACTGGCCGCTTCATGCAAAAAGTTGGTCACCATCAGGCGCATGGCCATGGAGCAGGTGTGCCATCCACTGGCGCAAAGCCCACCAAAGACGGAGGCCTTGGCGGCTTCATCGTCCAGGTGAAAGGGTTGCGGATCAAACTGGCTGGCAAATGCAATGATCTCTTCGCGAGTCGGTGTGATGGTGCCTAAGTCGCGCTCACTGCCGGGTTGCATGTCTTCCCAGTAATAGCGAATGTTGCGCTTGTCCTCTGATGACATCAACGGCCCCCCGAGACATCGACCAAACTCATGGTGGTGTAGCTGGCCTCATCAGACAGCAACCACACAATGGCCTGTGCAACTTCCATGGCGCTACCACCGCGTTTGGCGGGCACCAAATGCTCCAAGTCTTTCACGCGATTGGGCAGTCCGCCGGAGGCATGAATCTCGGTGTCAATGAGGCCCGGGCGGATGGCGTTGACGCGAATGCCCTCACCTGCCACCTCCTTGGCCAAACCCAGCGTGAAACTGTCAATGGCGCCTTTAGCGGCGGCGTAATCCAAATATTGGCCAGGTGAGCCCAAGCGTGCGGCCGCACTTGAGAGATTCACAATGCTGCCGCCATGCCCGCCGTGTCGGGTGCTCATTTGCAAGATGGCCTCGCGCGCGCACAGCATGGACCCTAAAACGTTGATGTCAAACATTCGGCGCCAGCGCGCCATGCTCATTTCATCCAAACGGGCAGAAACGTCGACCACGCCCGCATTGTTGACCAAGCCTTGAAGAGGGCCTAACTCGGTACGTACTTTTTGGAACATCGCCAATACCTGGCCTTCGTGTGCCACATCGGCTTGCACGGAGATGGCGCGCCCGCCCGCAGCTTCAATTTGCTGCACAACACTGTTGGCAGCTTGTGCGTTGGCGCTGTAATTGACAGCGACATCCCAGCCCTTTTGCGCCGCCAGAATACAGGTGGCAGCGCCGATGCCGCGGCTGCCTCCGGTGACCAATAAAACTTTGCGCATGGTTTGTCTCCTGCAGAATTGTGGCCAAACTGTTAAAACAGTTGACTGTTGGTTAATTTAAAACGCAGATTACCTTATGTAGGAGCCTATTGTGAGTCACTCAGTCGACTATTATTTTGTTCCCCAAAGCCCATGGGCTTACTTGGGACACCAACGTTTTCAAAACATTCGCAAAAAATCAGGCGCTTCTGTTCGAGTCATGCCCTTTGACTTGGGCGGCAAGGTGTTCCCTATTTCTGGGGGCTTACCCTTGGGGCAAAGAGCGCCACAGCGACAAGCCTATCGTTTGACGGAACTGGCGCGCTTTAGCAAATGGTTGGGTGCGCCCTTGCATCTCAAGCCCACTTTTTTCCCTGTCAGTGGTGACGATGCTGCCAAATTGATCATTGCGGTCGACATGGCGGTAGGCGCCGATGCGGCCATGAACATCAGTGGCGCCATCTTGTCGGCGGTTTGGTCGCAGCAACGCAACATCGCCGATGAAAAAACCTTGATGGAACTGCTGAATGAGCAACAATTGCCAGCGGCCTGCTTAGAGCAGTCATACAGCCAAGCTGTCCATGAGCGTTACGAGTCCTATACGCAAATGGCCATTGATGCGGGTGTTTTCGGCGCCCCAAGCTATGTGTTGGCCGGAGAGATTTTTTGGGGCCAAGATCGGCTTGATTTTGTTGAGCGTGCGCTCGCAGTTTAATTTTGAAGGAGAAATTCATGGGTTCATTCATCCACCTTGCCACGGCCGACGGGACGCAAGTTCCAGCCTATGTGGCGCAACCCGCTACCCCCGCCAAAGCGGCGGTGGTGGTGATTCAAGAAATCTTTGGCGTCAATGCGCACATTCGCGAAGTGGCCGACGCCTATGCCCGTGAAGGCTATTTGGCCATCGCACCCGCCATGTTCCACCGTGTTCAAGCCAATGTGGAACTGGGCTATGCAGAGGCCGATATGGGCCAGGGCATGGGCCTTAAAACAGCCGTTGAGGCCTTGCCTGCGCCAGGCGCCTTGCAAGACATTCAAGCGGCCATAGACCATGCGCACAAAACTTGCGGCGGCAAAGTGGGCATCGTGGGCTATTGCTGGGGCGGCTTGCTCACTTGGCGGTCTGCATGTCTGCTGCATGGCTTGTCGGCAGCAGCGCCTTACTATGGCGGCGGCATGACCACCGAGGCTGAGTCGGCCAGGCAAGCCAAAGTGCCTGTCATGGCGCACTTTGCTGAAGAAGACAAATGGATTTCTATGGCGTCAGTGAGCGCCTTTAAAGCGGCGCATCCCACGGCGCAGGTATTTACCTATGCGGCGCACCATGGCTTCAATTGCGATCACCGAGGTGCCTGGGAAGCGGCTGCGGCGGCTTTGGCCAAACAAAGAACTTTGGAATTCTTCAAAGCGCATCTGGCTTGAGGCGCTCTGTGAAGTCACTTGCCCGATCGTGCCAAAAATCGCTTGCGCCAAAAAAACCAAGCCAAAGATGATGCGATCAGTGCCATGCTGCTCAGGGTCCACCAAAAGCCAGCCTGAGCATGCATGAGCGGAATGACATCAAAGTTCATGCCGAAAATGGCAGCGATCAAATTCAAGGGCAGAAAAATGGCGGTGATGGACGTCAGGGTTCGCATCGTCTCATTGGTGCGGTTGCTTTGCGCATTGAAGTGAATTTGAACGGCAGTTTCAATGCTTTGTTCTAAGCGCCGCACATGATGGACCACCCGGTCAATGTGTTCAAGCACATCACGGCTGCGCACTTTGAGAATCTCATGTTCTTTGATCAAAGTGTTGGAAATGGGTTGGGTCCAGGTGTTCAAGGACTCCAGCCAATCTTGCATAGCGCTGCGTTGATCTTCACAAATTTCATCGAGGTGGTGCAAGGAAAGACGCGCCTCTAGCAAGGCAGACCAATTGTTGAAACGTGTCTCAGGATTGATGAGCTCGGCTTGCCAATGGTCCAGCTGCCGCGTGAGATCGCGGCGCAAATCCAAATAGACATCGACCACTTGGCTGGCCATGCGAAGCATCAAGTCGGCGGGGCTGACAGGAATGCCTCTGGCACCAAGGGATCGATCGTCGGTAGCCGATTGCTCTGCGCCGTGCAGCGCCGCCTGGCCCATTGGCGAGTTGGCCTGCGAAGCTTTGCTGGCCGACATCAGTCGCGCAGCATAAGCTTCACGAATGACGCAGTCGTCGGGGTGAAGCGTGAGCAAGACATTGTCGAAAACTGCAAACCCAATGGGGCTGGTGTCAACCCGCCTAAGGGCGGGGGGGCCGCTGAGCTTTGACTTGATTTTTCGAAGGCCAGGAACTTCAGAGTTTGGGGTTTCGTGGTTTGCACTGGCCAAGCGCCTGAAAACCAATATGTCGTAGTAAGAGGTTAAGTCAAAACGCGAAGGCAGTTGGCTGTTCAACAAATCAGAGACATGCAAATCAAGCAGGCTGTGCCCGTTCAATTGGTACAGGGCTTGTTGTACTTGAGCTTGTTCTGTTTGGAAAAAAGTGCGTGAACACGCCACCCAAACAAAACCGTTTTCAGGCAAGGTTCTGGGCAAGGACAAAGATTCTTGGACGTGTTGCCCTGAGACCGTGAAAACGCGCATAGAGGAGCTTGCGTTTTGATGAGGGCAACTAGGCCCGTGCTAACAGGCGTGCAGCATCGCGGGCAAAGTAAGTCAAGACACCATCAGCCCCCGCTCGTTTAAATGCCAACAAACTCTCCATCATGACGCCATCGTGGTCAAGCCAGCCATTTTGGGCGGCCGCTTTGAGCATGGCGTATTCGCCAGAAACTTGGTAGGCGAAAGTGGGTACACCAAACTCATCTTTCACGCGCCGCACCACATCCAAATAAGGCATGCCGGGTTTGACCATGACCATGTCAGCGCCTTCTGCAATGTCAAGCGCGACTTCGCGCAAAGCTTCATTGGTATTGCCGGGGTCCATTTGGTAAGTTTTTTTGTTGCCCTTGCCAAGGTTGGCAGCAGAACCTACGGCGTCGCGGAAGGGGCCGTAAAAAGAACTGGCATATTTGGCGCTGTAGGCCATGATTTGCGTATGCACATGGCCTTTGTTTTCTAGGGCCTGCCGAATGGCGCCAATGCGTCCATCCATCATGTCGCTGGGGGCCACCATGTCAACGCCGGCATCAGCCTGCACCATGGCTTGCTTGACCAATTGCGCCAGCGTCAGGTCGTTCAAGATGTAGCCGTCATCGTCGAGCCAGCCATCTTGTCCATGGCTGGTGAAAGGATCCAAGGCCACGTCGGTCATGATGCCCAGCTCGGGAAAGTTCTTTTTCAAAGCGCGCACCACGGTGGGCACCAAACCTTCTGGGTTCAGTGCTTCGTTGCCGTAGGGGTCTTTCAATGAACTGTCGATGACGGGGAAAAGGGCCATGACAGGAATGCCTAATTTCACGCAGTCTTCTGCGACGGGCATTAACAAATCCAAACTCAAGCGCTCGACGCCAGGCATGGAGCCAACGGCTTGGCGTTGATTCTTGCCGTCTAAGACAAAGACGGGATAAATCAGATCATCGGCAGTGAGTTGATGCTCGCGAACCAAGCGCCGCGAATAATCGGTGCGGCGTAAACGGCGTGGGCGACTTAAAGGGTAGGGGGTGTGAATCAGTGTCATTTGAAAATTGTGCCTGATCTTTGCCCCATTGGGCGCATTTCACGGGCTTCTTTGGTAAGAAATTTAAGCCCCATCCAGCCAGGCAACTTGTGCCCAATTCACCGACGGGGCTACACTCAGGGCATGCTCTGGATCA
>CANFJC010000028.1 GCA_947447245.1 Comamonadaceae bacterium | reverse complement strand
GCTGGTGCTGCGCGCTGCGCACGTCGTGCCCGATGAAGTCTGGGCAAGCCTCGAAGAGACAGAGGCTGCGCCATGATGCCCGTTCTAGGTCGACCCGACATCGAGCAATTTCAAACGCTTATCAGCTCCCATCTTGGATTGCAGTATGAGGATGGAAAGCTCGACTACCTCGCTGATGTCTTATGCCAAAGAATGCTGTCCTTGGGTCGTGCCCGCTTCGAGTCCTATTCGGCCTACCTGCGTCATTTGAATGCGTCGCCCAAAGGATCTGATGAGTGGCGCACGCTTGCCGAGCAACTGACTGTCAACGAAACTTTCTTCTTTCGCAATACCGACAACTTTGTGGCGCTTACCGAGATTGTTCTGCCTGAGCGAATTCGCGCCAAGGCCCAGACGAAGCAACTTCGCATTCTCTCGGCTGGCTGCTCTTCGGGTGATGAGCCTTATTCATTGGCCATCATGGTGCGCGAGGCATTGCCCGACCTAGACGCCTGGGATGTGAAGATCATTGGCATTGACATCAACCCGGCTATTTTGCTCAAGGCGAAACAGGCTCGCTACTCTGAATGGGCGCTGCGGGCCACATCGGAGGACGTGCAGCGCCGCTATTTTCGGGCAGACGGAGCGGACTTTGTGCTTGTGCCTGAAATTCAAAAAATGGTGCGCTTTGAAGAACGCAACCTCGTCGATGCAGACCCTTTGTTTTGGGAGTCGCTTGAGTGCGACTTGGTCTTTTGTCGCAATGTGTTGATGTACTTCTCGCCCGAAACAGCCCGAGGCGTCGTCGGCCGCATCAGCCAGGCGCTGCTTCCACGCGGCTATTTGTTTCTTGGGCACGCAGAAACACTGCGAGGCATCACACCTGAATTCCATCTTTGCCATACGCATGACACGTTCTACTACCAGCAGCGCGATGCACTTGACATTGATCCACCCCCCATCGAATCGCTGTCCGAAGTCCCAAGGCTATTGCCAAAGCAGCTTGCATCACTGGCCACGCACACACCCTCAGTGAGTCAAGCCATTGTCACACCGCCCACGCGCGCATGGGACCTGAGTTTGGTGCTTGAGGCAGTGAGGCAGGAACGCTTTGCAGATGCACTGGGGCTCATCGGATCCTTACCAGCCGACGCCCACGAAGACCCCGACGCGTTGCTGTTGCGCGCCGTCTTGCTGACCAACCACGGCAGGACCCATGAGTCCGAAGAAGTTTGCCGTCGGCTGCTCGCCTTGGATGAACTCAACGCAGGCGCGCATTACCTCATGGCGCTGTGCCGCGAACACGATGGCGATACCAACCGTGCCATCGAGCACGGACTGACGGCCATTTACCTCGACCCCGGTTTTGCCATGCCCCATTTGCACTTGGGCATATTGGCCAAGCGCTCGGGCGAAACCATCAGCGCGCAACGTGAACTGGGCAAAGCACTGGTCCTTCTTGGCAGCGAAGACGCTTCGCGCATTTTGCTGTTTGGTGGGGGCTTCTCTCGAGACGCACTTGTGCAGTTGTGCCGAACACAGTTGAGTGCTGTGGGAGGTGCAGCATGAACCCACAAGGCCATGACAGCACCGATGCAGCCCAGCTTCGACAGGCCTTCGACCACACGTTTGCCTTGCCACCGTCGCTCGCATCGCAAGCCGTCGAAGACCTGCTCATGATTCGCGTGTCGGGCGATCCGTATGCCATTCGTCTTCTCGACATCAACGAGATTGTCACGGAACGCAAAATCATTTCAGTCCCCACTGTCACGTCCGACTTGCTAGGTCTAGCAGGCATTCACGGCGGCATTGTTCCGGTGTTCGGCTTGTCATCGATCCTTGGCTACGGCCCCGATCCAGTTTTGCCGCGTTGGATGATTCTTTGTGGCAAGGAAGAACCGATCGCCTTGGCCTTCTCTGACTTCGAAGGGTACTTGCGACTACCGACGTCTGCGCTCCATGCAGGCGAGAGCGTTCGAGCGCAACGCGAACAAATCCAATACGTCAACCAGGTCGCGAGCACACCAGATGGCGCTCGTGCCGTCATCAGCATGCCGCTCATCATGGCAAGCATTCGCAATCGAATCGACCAGCATCGGCCGACAAAGGAGTCTTCAAAATGAATCGTTCTTGGACATTTGGGAAAAAAATTGCGACTGGCTTTGCGCTGTCGTTTGTGCTCATGGCAACCATCGGCATCGTGGCCTATCGCAGCATCAACACGCTCTCGACGACCAGTCAGATGGTGGCGCACACACACCTTGTTCTGGAGCACATCGACGATGTGTTCAGCGCGCTGCAAGATGCTGAAATTGGAGGGCGCGGCTACATCATCACGGGAGAAGAGAGTTTTCTCAAACCCTATCAAAACGCCGAAATCAAGATCGTCTCGCTCGTCAATGACCTGCGTGCTCTGACTGCCGATAATCCCTCACAGCAACAGCGCATCGTTCAGTCAGAAGCCCTTATCCTAGCGAAACTGTCGCTCATCAAACGGTATATCGAGATGCGCAAGTCGCGAGACATTGAAAAGGTCACAAAGCTGGTGCAGACCGGCGTGGGCCAGAAGATCATGGATGATCTTCGCAACATCTTTGTTGACATGGAGCGGGAAGAACGAATTTTGCTCAAGCAACGCGCCGCAGAAGTCGAGGCTGCGGTCAACAGCTCGAACCTTTCCATTACCCTTGGAACTCTGGTGTGCCTGTTGATCGTCAGCGCCGCGGGCATGATCATCACTCGCTCACTGACAACACAGATCGGTGCAGCAGTACAGCACATGCAAAGCTCATCCAGCGAGTTGCAGGTCGCATCAAATCAACAGACCATGGGCTCCAGAGAACAGTCCACCGCGATGAAAGAAATCACGACCACGATGAACGAGCTGCTCGTGACTTCGAAACAAATCGCCGAGAGCGCTCAGCGCGTAGCCCAAATTGCCGAGCAAACAGCCATTGGGGCTCGCTCAGGTGATCAAACGGTCACGAAGGCCAGTGATGCCATTGGCGGCATCAAGCGACAGGTCGACCTGATCGTGATCCACATGCTAGACCTTGGTAAGAAGTCGCAGCAGATTGGGGGCATTCTCGAAATCATCAACGAGCTGGCCGAGCAGACCAACATCTTGGCCATCAACGCCACCATCGAAGCGGCCGGCGCTGGCGAGAATGGCAAACGTTTTGCGGTGGTCGCTGACGAAATTCGCAAACTCGCCGATCGCGTCGGGGGTTCGACGAAAGAGATCAGAGGTCTCATCGATGACATTCGGGCCGCCGTCAATACAACGGTGATGACCACCGAGGGCGGCACCAAAGCTGTTGAAGCGGGTGCTCTGCAGTTCTCAGAAGTGGCTGTCGCCTTTCGGCAAATCGTGAGTCTAGTGAGCACCACCACCGAGGCAACTCGAGAGATTGAGCTCAGCACCAAGCAGCAATCAACTGCAGTTTCGCAGGTCAACATTGCTGTCTCCAACGTTGCGCAGGCAGCGCGTGAAACTGAGGTGAGTTCAAGCAAGACGCTTCAAACAGCGACAGAGCTCACCAACCTGTCACGCGACCTGCTCCGAATGGTTCAGCCGCAGGCGAGCACGTAGCCGAATGGCAAAGGACCCCTATCAGTATTTCCGAGTCGAGGCGCGGGAGCTGCTGGACGGATTGTCACAAGGCGTCCTGCTGCTTGAGAAAAATCCCACCTCGCAGCCTTCAGAGGGTGTGGCGCGCTTGCTGCGACTGGCGCACACACTCAAGGGTGCCGCTCGGGTGGTCATGCAGCCCAAGATCGCAGAACGGGCACACTCGGTCGAAGGCATTTTGACGACCCACCGTGAGTCCGCCCTGCCCTTGGACAAGGTGCAGGTCAGCGCTTTGCTGCTGCTCTTGGACGAGATCAGCTCGCATCTTGCCGAGATTGCATCGCCTGCCCCGGCAAGTTTGACAAACACGGCCCGCTTGCCAGCGGATGAACCCCTTGAAACCTTGCGCGTCGAGATTCAAGAGATGGACTCTTTGCTCCACACGCTCACCGAGGCCGGTGTTCAGCTCGGCGCCTTGCGAAATGGCATTGGCGCTGCCAACCGCTTGCGTGATTTGACCAACCTGCTTTTAGATCTGCTGGCTGTGCGCCCCGCAGACAAGCGAGAAGGCGCCGCCACCACATCTGGCATGGCAGGCATCACCCACGCGCGCTCCTTGGCCGAAGAGCTTCGGTCAAGCCTCGATCACTTTCAGCGCAACCTTGCCGTAGACCTCGAACACCTCGATGGCGCTTTCGTCGAAATGCGCGACGTTGCGCATCGACTTCGCCTGATCCCGGCGCAAACGGTGTTTGCATCGCTGGCACGATCCGTTCGAGATGCCGCCCACACCCTTGGCAAGCGCGTCGATTTCGATGCATCAGGCGGCGAGGTGCGCCTAGATGCGAACGTGTTGGCGTCGCTGCGCGATGCCCTCATGCACGTGGTGCGCAACGCCGTCACGCACGGCTTGGAAACAGAGGCTGAGCGCAATGCGCTAGCCAAGCCGCCAACAGGACAGGTTCGACTGGAAGTGCTGCGGCGCGGCAGCCAGGTGTCTTTTGTGTGCACCGACGATGGACGAGGCATTGACATAGAAGCGGTGAGGAAAGCAGCCATCACTCGGGGACTTGTGACCGCCGCCAAAGCAAAGGCTTTGTCGTCCGAACAGGTCATTGCGCTGCTTGGCAGCGTGGGCGCTGCCGGACTCTCAACGTCTAGCGAGGTGACCGAATTGTCAGGCAGAGGCATTGGCTTGGATGTGGTGCGAGCCACTTTGTCGCAGCTCAAAGGGAACATGCTTATTCGCAGCGAGCCGGGACGCGGCGTGCGTGTTGAGGTTCAGGTTCCGGTCTCCATTGCCGCCATGCAGGGGCTCGTTGTTGAAGCGGGAGGCTCACGGGTGTCGATTCCGCTAGACGCCGTACAGCAAACACTTCGGATTCGCGATACACAGGTAGCGCGCTCAGCCGAGGGCGACTCGATCCTGCATGCTGGCAAGGCCATCCCCTTCCTGCAGCTTGACCTGATGCTGCGCCGTTTGGGCTCTGGGGCGCCTGCGCTTGGCAATCGTGTGAACCCTGGCATTTGGTCAACCGTATTGGTTCAGGCTGAAGGGCGGTGTGTTGCAATCGGCGTTGAGCGCATGCTTGGCGCATCCAACATTGTGATGCGTGCGCTGCCTGGCGTGGTCGAAGCCGATGCCGTGATTGCGGGCGCATCGCTGGATGCCGATGGCACGCCTCAGCTAGTGCTGGACCCCGCCGGTCTTGTGGCCTGCGCCGAGCGCAGTGGTGGCGAAACCCTCAATGCGGCCGCACAAGCGCATGCGCAGCGGGCGCCCATACTCGTCATCGACGACTCGCTCACAACCCGCATGCTAGAGCAAAGCATTCTTGAAGCGGCGGGTTACCAAGTCGAGCTGGCCGTCTCGGCTGAAGATGGTCTCGTCAAAGCCCAAAAGCACCCTTACAGCCTGTTCATTGTGGATGTCGAAATGCCGGGCATGGACGGTTTCGGCTTTGTGGCGCAGACCCGCGCCGACCCAGTGCTTCGCGATATCCCGGCCATTTTGGTGACCTCCCGCGATGCTGCAGATGACAGGTTGCGCGGACAGCAAGTAGGTGCCAGTGCCTATGTCATCAAGGGTGAGTTTGACCAAACGCAACTTCTGCAAACCATTCGCACACTGATCGGCTAAGCATGAAGAAGATACGTGTCTTGGTGGTTGAAGATTCTCTGACAATTCGCAAACGCATGCTCGAGGTGCTTGCGGCCGATCCAGACATCGACATCGTTGGCGAAGCGGACAACGGCAAGCGCGGCATCGAACTGTGTCAGCAACTGCGGCCCGATGTGCTCACCTTGGACATGATCTTGCCCGAGATGACCGGCTTGGCGGCCACTGAATTCATCATGGCTTACTGTCCCACACCCATTCTGATTGTGTCGGCCTCGACCAACCGAGGCGACTTGTTCAAGACCTACGACGCGCTGGCAGCAGGCGCACTAGAAGCACTCGACAAGCCAAAGGGAAACGAACTCGACGGTGAGTGGGAAAAGAAACTGGTAGCCACCGTCAAGCTCATCTCACGCATCAAAGTCATTACACATCCACGGGCCAGGCTAGGCCGCATGGGGCAAGGGCCTGCGCCCTCCACGCTGAGCACCCCACAAACCCAGACACTGAAAAATTCGAAGCCATTGCGTGCCGTCGCGATTGGCGTTTCCACCGGCGGACCCGCGGCACTCATTGAAATTCTGCGCGGATTGCCTCAAGGATTTCAAGTACCCATTCTCTTGGTCATCCATGTCGGCAAACTCTTCACACCCGCCTTCGCCGAGTGGCTTGACAGGCAAAGTGATGTGCGCGTGGGCTACGCCCTTGATGGCGAAGTTCTGCCAGCTTGCGGCGAGGCACGCGTGCTGATGGCGCCGCCAGACAAGCACCTGATGCTCTGTCAGGGCAAGCTCCGGCTGACGCAAGATCCAGAGCGAAATTCTTGCCGCCCCTCCATCGATGTGCTGTTCGAATCTTTCGCGCAAGAACTTGGTGCTGAAGGCGCAGGCTGCCTGCTCACTGGCATGGGCAAAGATGGCGCTGCAGGCTTGCTGGCCATTCGGCGTGCGGGTGGCAAGACCATTGCCCAAGACGAAGCAACATCGGCGGTGTTTGGCATGCCCAGAGAGGCCATTCTGATAGGTGCGGCGCAGCAGGTTCTGGCGCTAGACCAAATTGCACCGAGGCTTGCTGTGCTGGCCGGTACGGCCCTTGAAAGGTCCCTATGAAACCCCGTATCCTCATTGCCGACGACAGCATCACGGTGCGCATGGACCTTGGCGAAGCCCTTGAATTGGCCGGTTTTGACACTGTGCTGTGTGCTGACATTCACAGCGCAAAAGAGGCATTGGCCCATGAACGTGTTGCGCTGGTCGTGCTGGATATCTTGTTGTCAGACGGGCGCGGGCAAGATTTTTTCGAAGCGCTGCGGCAATCGCCTGCCTCGGCGCAAATCCCTGTGCTGCTGCTCTCCACCCATGAAGAGTTCAAGAGCCGCATGCCACAGATCGATGCGGGGCTGGCTGTCTTCGTAGGCAAACCCTACAAGCTTGAAGAAGTCGTCAAGCAGGCACAGGCACTCACGCAAGTGAGCGTCCAAGAGGCCGATGTTGATGCCAAGACAAGTCCGAGCGTGCTGGGTGCAAAGCGACTGCTGGCCGTTGACGACAGCGTCACCTACCTGCAGGAACTTGCCAGCCAACTTCGCGAAGAAGATTATGTGGTGATCATGGCAAGCTCCGGCGAGGAGGCACTGGCATGCCTTGCAACTGAACAAGTCGACGGTATTTTGCTCGACCTCATCATGCCAGGGCTTTCTGGCCAAGATGCCTGCAAGCTCATCAAGCAGCGAGCCAAATGGCGCGACATTCCCCTCATCATGCTCACGGCGCACGACGATCGCGATGCCATGATCGAATGCATCAACGCTGGCGCCGACGACTACATTGCCAAGTCCGCCGATTTCGAAGTGCTCAAGGTTCGCTTGCGCGCTCACCTTCGGCGCAAACACTTCGAGGATGAAAACCATCGTTTTCGCGAGAAGCTTGTCAGGGGCGAGACCGAGGCCACCGCACGCATTCAAATTGAAGCGGAGCAATTGAAGCTAGACCAACGTTTGCGTGACCAACAATTCTACACGCGATCCTTGATCGAGTCCAACATCGACGCTTTGATGACGACCGACCCAGCCGGCATCATCACTGACGTCAACAAGCAAATGGAAGCACTCACGGGCAGCACGCGCGATGAGCTCATTGGCTCGCCTTTCAAAAGTTATTTCACCGATCCAGCGCGTGCCGAAGCAGGCATCAAACTGGTGTTGAGCGACAAGAAGGTGACCGATTACGAACTCACAGCCCGAGCCCGCGATGGCAAGCAAACGCTGGTTTCCTACAACGCCACCACCTTTCACGATCGCGATCGCACTTTGCAGGGCGTGTTTGGGGTGGCGCGTGACGTCACCGAGCGCAAACGATTTGAGCAAGCCTTGCAAGAGACCAATGTGGAATTAGAGAGTGCCAAATCTGCAGCCGAAAAAGCCAATTTGGCAAAGTCTGATTTCTTATCAGGCATGAGCCACGAATTGAGGTCGCCACTCAATGCCATTTTGGGCTTTGCGCAACTCATGGACACGGCATCACCCCCACCCTCAGATCTTCAAAAAGAAAGCATCACCCAAATTCTTCAGGCAGGTTGGCACCTCTTGAAGTTGATCAACGAAATCCTCGACCTCTCCGTGGTTGAATCTGGCAAAGTGTCTTTGTCACTGGAGCCCGTCGGATTGTCAGAAGTGCTGCTCGAATGCCAAACCATGATGGAAGCGCAAGCCCAGCATCGCGGCATTGTCATGAGCTTCCCACAGTTTGAGCAGCCCAGTTTCGTTTGGGCCGACCAAACACGGCTCAAGCAAATCGTGATCAATTTGTTGTCGAACGCCATCAAATACAACCAGGCCAACGGCCACGTCACCGTCGATTGCACGGTCAAGTCTGCAGATTGCATTCGCATCAGTTTCAAAGACACAGGCGCAGGGCTTTCGCCTGAAAAAATAGCGCAACTGTTTCAGCCCTTCAACCGCTTGGGCCAAGAAACTGGCATTGTGGCTGGCACAGGCATTGGCCTGGTGGTCACCAAACAATTGGTTGAACTGATGGACGGTGTGATGGGCGTGGACAGCACGGTGGGCCAAGGCAGTGTGTTTTGGGTTGAATTGCGCAGCACACCTGCGCCTGAAATCAAGGTCATCGTGCCAGAGCCCGCCGCACCCAAGCTGGTCATGAAACCCATTGACACCCCACAGAAAATTCTTTTGTACATTGAAGACAACCCAGCCAACATGCGCTTGGTTGAACGTTTGATCGAACGGCGAACAGACATCAAACTGCTCAAAGCGGTAGATGGCTTGCAAGGCATCGCGCTGGCCAGAGCCTCATTGCCAGACGTGATTTTGATGGACATCAACTTGCCCGGCATCAGCGGCATCGATGCCTTGAAGGTGCTGCGGGAAGACGCCACCACAGCGCACATTCCCGTGGTGGCCATCAGCGCCAATGCCATGTCAAGAGACATTGAAGTGGGTCGGCAATTGGGCTTCTTTCGTTACCTGACCAAGCCCATTGTGGTGGAAGAATTCATGAGCACCTTGGACTTGGCGCTTCGACTGAACATGCCATGATTCACATCGCCGCCCTCCTGAAGGCCAAACTGCTGATCGTGGACGATCAAGCCGCCAAAGTGCTCTTGCTTGAGCGCTTGCTGCGCAGCGCGGGCTATTCTGATATTAGCTCCACCCAAAATCCGACCGAGGTGGTGGGTCTGCATCGACAAAACAGATACGACCTGATCCTTTTGGATCTGAACATGCCGCAGATGGACGGCTTTCAAGTGATGGAAGGTCTTCAAGGCATAGGGCCTGAAGGCACCCTACCGGTTCTGGTGATTACCGCACAGCCCAATGAAAAATTGCGCGCATTGAAGTTAGGTGCATTGGACTTTATCAGCAAACCCTTTGACATTGCCGAGGTGTTGGCGCGGGTGCAAAACCTGCTGCAAGTGCGCTTGTTGAATTTGGAGACTCAAAAACTTTACGAGCAAGTTCTGATTGAGCAAGATTTGTCCGAAAGGCTGCTGCACAAGGTGTTGCCCCAAGCCATTGCAGAGCGCTTGAAGGGCAGATCCAAACTCACGGCCGATCACCTCAACCAAGCCATTGTGGACAGCTACGCCAATGTGACGGTTTTGTTTGCCGACATCGTAGGATTCACAGCTTTTTCACAAGTTGTGAGCCCCGAGGTCATGGTCGATGTGTTGAACGACATCTTCACGCGTTTTGACCTCATTGCCGAGCAATGGGGGCTTGAAAAAATCAAAACGATTGGCGACTGTTACATGGCGGCAGCAGGTTTGCCTGTAGAGGTTCCTGACCATGCCGATCGGGCGGCACACATGTCGCTTGACATGCTGGTGGCCATTCAAGACTTCAACGCAAGCAGTCAGCACCCGCTGAACATCCGAATTGGCATGAGCACGGGGGCAGCGGTTGCTGGGGTCATTGGCAAGAGCAAATTTCTGTATGACCTATGGGGCGACGTGGTCAACACCGCCAGCCGCATGGAGTCACATGGCACAGCAGGCCGAATCCATATGAGTGACGCAACCCGTCAGGCCTTGACCCAGCCTTTCTCCTTTGAACATTGCGGTGTCATTGAGGTCAAAGGCAAAGGCGCCATGAGCACTTGGTTTTTGAACAGGCGCGCTCTAAACTGACAAAGAGCCAGGGACTAAGATGACCCTCAAAAAATGCCGGTGCGCTGCAATGTCCAAATTGTTCAAAGCGGGAGCAAGCACTGAAAGTGCAATGACCGGCTCAATCAGTTAGTATGGGTTCAGCCATCCGCTCAAGATGCCCCTTATGGATTGCATTGTTACCTCAAAAAGGAGCCTCTCATGCTCGTACGTCTTTTGTATGTTAGCCAGCCAGTCGGTCCCGTCACAACGACCATGACCACCTTAATTTTGGAAAAATCTGCTACGTACAACAAAAAAGAAAATATCACGGGTATTTTGTGTCAAGGCTCAGGCTTGTGGATGCAAGTCTTGGAGGGCGAGAGGTCTCAAGTCAATTTGCTTTACACGCGAATCATGGCCGATCGAAATCACCACAATGTTGAACTGTTGTCGATGGAAGAAATTGCGCACAGACGTTTTGGACAATGGTCTATGGCGCTTGTCTATTTGTCCAAAGACGATCCCATGGTGCAGATGGCACATCCAGAATTCGATCCCTATACAGCTTCAGCCAAGGAAGCCTACTTCATCTTAGATGAGCTGATTAAAACTGGCAGTCCCATTGTCAACACACCGTAATCAAGTGATGTGACTATTTTTTCAAAATCTTAAGCCGCTTGTAAATTTAAAAAATTCGACAAGTCAAAAATTGAATTAGGCGCAGCTGGTCTGGCTCTGATGGGTAGTGGCTTGAAATTCATGGCCAAAGACTTGGTCGGCTTTGAGTCTGACAACACTGCGTTTTGAGGGATCAATTGAGCCAAGGGGTAATTTTGAAGAAATTCTTTTTCAAACTGCTCAGCGTTTTCGGCAATGAAGTTTGTCGCACGCGACTCTGGCGAAGAATGATTTTTTGGCAGACTTGTATTCTTGGGGTTGAAACACAAAACAACATCCCAAACAGACAACTGGTCTAAAGAAACCACCAACTGATAGCCACCGCCAGGCCCGCGGGTGGCGCGAATCAAGCCTTGCTCTCTTGCATCTTTCAAAATGCCCTCTATGTACGACAAACAAACATCCGTCATGGATGCGAGGGTGTCTGCTGTGATGGTTCTGTGGGAGGGAGTCCCAGCAATCAGAAGGATGACGTTTAAACCTAGAGTGGAGCGTTTGGTAAGCATCGAGTTACTTTCATTTGCGTAAAATTTATCATGCAAAGAGATTTTAAATTACTCAAAGTCTAAAATATTTCATATAATCTATTCAAAATCAACTCAAAATACCGATAAATGACGAAAAATACGGACAACTCCCTCAGTTTGCATAAGATTGGGGCCGTTTCAAGCCTTAGCGGCGTACCCACCCCCACCCTGCGAGTGTGGGAGTTGCGCTACCAAACCTTTCAACCCCTCAAAACAGAAAGCAAGCACCGCTTGTACACAGACGATGATGTTTTAAAGGCAACATTGCTCAAACGGCTGACAGAGCAAGGTCATGGCATCAGCAACATCGCCAAACTGAGCACCACAGACCTCAACAATTTGCTGCAGCAACAACAAGAGACCAATCAAAGAAAAGCCAAGGCAGATTTGCAAAGTCAATCTGTGTCTGTGGCGGTCGTTGGACTTGCGCTGGCAGCTCGCATTGAGTCTAAGAAATTCACCTTGAGTTTTAACAACCAAGCCATTCGCATCACAGACATTTTTAGCAGCTTGGCCCAAGCCTTGGTCGCCAAGTTTCAAAAGAAGTCTCAAATTCTGATCATCCACACCAACTCTCTTGATGCTGGCACTCAGGTTGACATTCATCGCCTGGCCGAAATCAACCATGCTTTGCAAGTCATCGTTCTTTACAACTTCGGCCAAGAGCCCATCATTGAATCGATGAAACGCTGCGGCATGATTGTTCACAGGGAACCCATCAGCGATTCCGATTTGGCAGACCTGATTGACGCATTGCGTATTGTCGATACCGAGTCAAGCTCAGCCCGTTTGACACCCGGAACGCTCATTCCAAATCGAAAGTACGACGACATTGAACTCATGCGTGTTGCTCGAATATCTAGCAATGTATTGTGCGAATGCCCCAAACACGTTGCAGAAATTATCACGCTGCTTGCAAGCTTTGAGCAGTACAGCCGCGAATGCTTGAACAAGTCGACAGAAGATGCGCATCTCCACTCTTACCTCAGCACAGTCTCGGGTTCGGCCAGGGCGCTGTTTGAGTCTGCGCTTGAAATGGTGGCCAAACATGAAGGCATACAACTCAGAGAAGGTTCAGATCTTTGACCCTTTGTTTTGCCACTGCACTCACGCCCTGCTCGTCAAGCATCCACTGAACTGGTTTGGATGCAATTTGCAAAGCAAGCCTGCGAGCGTTGATATGCAAACACGTATCTGATTTTCTCTCTAGCTTTGCCAAAAGCCAATTGGGAACGATGTCAAAGGATGCGCTCAGTATCAAAGCAAAAAATGGTTTTTCAGTGAGATCAACCGAATAAGACTCAATCGATTGAAGCGTTTCGCGCGTACGTTGATCAAAGACCAACTCGGGTTCGTATTGCGACATGGCATGCCGGGCATCGCTGAATGTGACGGGCAAATTGGTAGCACCCAACATCTCGCCCACTTTGTTCATCTCGACGATGTACCTGTCACATTCTGATGGCGACAAGGGCTGCAAGCTAAGGTGTTGATAGGCACTTAGAAAAGAGATCGTTTCAACCAGATGAACCCACCGGAGCAGGTGTGGCTCGTTGGCACAATAAGCCTACCCCTTCAAATCGATGCCTCGAATTTTGGTGTGAATGGCATTGACACGCAGAATATTCTGAGTCGCAAGATCGACACTGCCATATACAAGGGGAATGTAAATTTGAGGACTTAAAACGGAAGATGAACTTAGGGATTGCCTGATCTAGACAGGTCACTGAGTGGCCTACACAATGAAGTTCTTTTTCACACAAGGAGAATCCATGTCAATTTCGCGCCGTGATATTTTGCAAATGGCCAGTGTGGCCAGTTTACTCAGCGCTGCAGGCCAGCAAGCATGGGCGCAAGCGCAACTTGAGAGTTTGAAAATCGTCACGGGCTTTCCACCGGGCGGCACCTCCGATGCCATTTGCCGGCGTGTCGCTGAAAAGATAGCACCTTCAGCCTATACCAAAGCCGCCTTCGTCGAGAACAAATCGGGCGCGGGTGGCCAAATCGCGGTGCAGTTTGTGCGCAATGCACCTGCCGATGGCGCCACCATTTTGCAAACGCCCATGTCCATGCTGGGCATCTACCCGCATATTTACAAAAAGCTGCCTTACGATCCTGTCGCCGATTTGGCCCCAGTGTCGCTGGGCGCCGTGTTTGACTTCGGTTTTGCGGTCGGCCCCATGGTGCCATCCACAGTCAAAAGCATTCCAGATTTTCTGGCTTGGTGCAAAGCCAATCCCAATTTGGCCAACTTCGGCTCTCCTGCTGCAGGCTCAACTCCCCACTTCATTGGGGCATTGCTCGGTAAAGATGCCAACATCGACCTCAAGCACGTCCCTTTCAGAGGCACCCAGCCAGCAATTTTGGACATGATTGGCGGACAAATTGCCGCGGTGTCAGGCCCCATTGGCGAGTTCACCCAGCACGTGGCCGCGGGTAAGTGCCGGCTGTTGGCGGCGTCGGGTGGCAAGCGCAGTCAGTTCGCACCCAACACACCGACCTTGGTCGAACAGGGTTTCAAAGGCTTTGTCTACGACGAGTGGTTTGGTTTTTATGTGCCCGCCAAAACACCCCTCGATGTGATCAACCGCTTGAACGCAGCCATGCGCGTGGCTTTGGCCGCGCCAGAAACTGTCAATGGCATGGCCATGATGGGCTTGGTGGCACAGTCGTCCAGTCCGGCTGAATTGGCCGCGCGGCTCAAGGCCGACACCGACCTGTGGGGTCCCTTGGTGAAGACCATTGGATTTTCAGCAGACGCTTGATGTGTCGTATGAGGTCAATGTCAATGACCTCATTTTTGGATGGCGATCAAGCCTTTGATCTGATGCTTTTCAATGGACTCAGCAACAAAACCTGAGGCGATCAAGTCTTGTACAAAATTTTGCAAGTAAGCATTGGCGGCCTCTTTTCCAAGTGCAATTGCAAAGCCATGATTGATCGTCATGAAATTTCCTGGCAACAACCTGCCCTCGGGAATTTGATGCATTGAATCAATCAAATTTGGTTTAAGACCAGCGAGAGCATCGGCTTGATGTTCATTGAATATTTCAATCGAAGCGGCAAAGTTTTTCGTTCGCACAATCGATGCATTTTTCAACGCACTCGTTAAATACAGTTCGTATCCAGCTTTTTCAGGGGCGGCAATTTTCACCCCCTTTGAATCAACTTCTTCGGTACTCTGAAATGTTGAGCTCTTGGGAACAACGTAGCCCGCTTCAATTTCAGTCATGCCAGGAGAAAACGAAATGGTCTTTGCACGCGTTTTTTCAATGGCCAGAATGGCAATGTCCCACACACCCTTGGTGGCGTCGTCTGCAACTTGTCCCGGCTGCTCGTAAATCAGCATCTCTAATGAAACACCAAGTCTCTTGGCCAAGGCTTGCATTAAGTCGACACTCACGCCAAGCAATTGCCCTGCTTCATTTTTGCGTGTGAACAAAGTATTTCCAAGGTTCATACCTGCTCGCAAAACGCCAGTGGGCGCCAGTTCATTGATTGCGTTCATCGTCATCTCAGTGGTTTCAATTGTTTCATCTTACTGTTTAATTCGCTTTTTTTGATCCTTGATGCAAGTCGATTGACCCTAGGGATTCCCTGATCTAGACAGGTCGCTGAGGGGCCTACACAATGCATCTGTCATAGCCAGAAATTGCTTCAACATTCAAGGGCATCAAGTGATGACCAGCTAATCACATGTGGCCATGCTTAAAAATATTCCCACAGTGACAGAGTCAGGTTACCCAGGTTTCGTAGCGCAAGAGTTGCGTGAAAGAATCCAACCACGCCAAGGCCGGCGTGTTTTGAATAGGCTCACCATGGTTGTAACCATAGGTCATCAACACCACCGGGCAACCTGCCGCATCGGCCGCTTGAGCGTCGTTGCTGGAATCTCCCACCATCAAGGTGCGCGCCGGGCTGCTTTTTAAAGCTTCGCAAGTTTTAAGCAGCGGAAGCGGGTCTGGTTTTTTTCGCTCAAAACTGTCGCCTCCAAAAACTTGATCAAAGTAATTCGACAGGCCTTTGTCTTTCAGCAAAGGCGTTGTAAACGAGACAGGTTTGTTGGTGAGGCACGCCAGCGGTAGTCCCATGGCTTGAAGTTGTTCCAAGCCTTCGATCACGCCAGGAAAGACTTTAGAAAACTCGCCATTGATGCTGAGGTAATGCCGCTCATAGCGCTCCCACACGGGCGTGAACAATTGCTCGACCTCGCGTGCACTGCTGGCCACTTCTGGCAATGCCAGTTGGTGTTTGAGCACGCTGCGAATCAGGTGCTCTGAGCCTTTGCCAATGCTGCGCTCAATCAGCGCACGATTGGCTGTAGGAACCTGCACGTCTGCAAGGGCGCGGTTCAGTGCCACTTCAAAGTCACCAATGGTGTCGACCATGGTGCCGTCGAGGTCAATCATGACGGCTTGTAAAACCAAATTTACGCTCATTTGTTTTTCTAATGATGAATGCTTAATTAGCGAGTCATATTAATAGCAAACTGCGTTCATCCCGTTTGAAAACTATTTTTAATCGTTTGAAAGACGCTCAAGCAATTCACGTTTGAGAATTTTGCCGCTCAGCGTCATGGGCATTTCAGCGATGACAGTGATCACAGAAGGTCTCTTATAGGCCGTCAAATGAGTATGGGCATGCAACTGCAAGGCCGCCTCATCTATCACCATGCCAGACTTGGGCTCGACAAAAGCCAAAATTTCTTCATTGCCATCTGCGGTTTTGCGGCCAATGACCGCTGCTTTTTGCACGCCGGGGTAATTCAACAAAACGGCCTCCACTTCGCCAGGGTAAACATTAAAACCCGAGCGAATGATCATTTCTTTCAAGCGCCCCACCACCTGCAAAGCCCCATCGGCAGACTGACGCCCCAAATCGCCGCTGGCATACCAAGCACCCGGCTTCATGACTTGGTCGGTGATGGCCTGGTCACGAAAGTAGCCCGGCATCAAACCCACGCCGCGCATGTAAATTTCGCCTGTCTCGCCATAAGGCAGATCGAGGCCTTCGGAGCTCACAATGCGCAACTCGGCCCCTTCTACCAAGTAGCCCGCACTGACATCGTCACGCCATTCTC
>CANFJC010000027.1 GCA_947447245.1 Comamonadaceae bacterium | reverse complement strand
TGGCTGGCCACGCAGCCACCCACGCCAATCAAAACTCCGCGCTCTTTCAGGTGCTTCACACGGCCTAAGTCGCTGAAAACTTTTTCTTGCGCCCGTTCACGCACCGAGCAGGTGTTGAACAAAATGAGGTCGGCTTCTTCGACGTCTTGGGTGGGCTCGTAGCCCTCGGCAGCTTTCATGACGTCGGCCATTTTGTCCGAGTCGTACTCGTTCATTTGGCAACCGAAGGTTTTGATGAATACTTTTTTGCTCACAAGAGACTCCAAGCGGTGACTGGTTTATATCCAGGGGCTGATGGAAGGTACGCGCTGTTGCGGCGCGCATGGGAAGTGCTGATTATCGCAGGGACTGAGTCCTTAAGATTCACCCGGTTTTCTGTAAAACATGGGGTAGTGGCGTTGCACCACTGGCCCGTCAAAGGCCCATGACATGCATTTGCCCACATGCGGCGGCGGTGTGGTGGGAACTTTCTCTGGCAGACCGGCTTGCTGGTTTTTGAATTGACGCGCAGAAGGAATGGTTTGGTAGGCCGCGGTGGCCATGTTGAACAACATTTCTCTCAAATGGGTGCAGCCGGCAATGCCGCCAATGTGCGCATCGATGGTTTTGCGCCAGCCTGAACCCAAAGTGCAGCCAATCAATTTGTGCATGCCTTGGGGGGCTTGGTCGCATTCTGGATGGGGAATATGCGCCATGTCAGTGAGCACATCGTGAATGATGAATTGATCGTCCACGGTGAGGCGAATGTTCAAGCCGTGAATAGGCTGTCCGGCCTCGCGCGGGCCTTGGCTAGGGATGACGAAACTGTAGGTTTTGACGTCGGTGAGTGCGGCTTCAATGTCCCACATGCCGTCTTCGCGCTCGAAGCCTGAATAGACTGCGGTTCTCGTATGTGACAGTTTTCGGGGGGAGGGTGGTGGAAGTGCCAATTGCAGTCTCTCAATTTTCAAGTTCAATGGCGCCATTATCGATTTGATTTGGAGTTTTTGAATGTCAACTGCAGCACAGCCCCTTATTTCGCCAGCTGTCAGGCGCCAAACCATTGCCGATGCACTGCGGCGCACCGCTTTGCGTTTGCCTCAAAAGCTGGGCATTGTGTGCGGTCAAACGGCTTGGACTTACGCAGAATTTGATGCCCTGGTGACGCGCCTTGCCGCTGGCCTTTCGGGCGTGGGTGTGAAGCCGGGAGATCGGGTGGCCGTGTTGGCTAGAAATTCGCACGGTTTTGCCGCCTTGCGGTTTGCGCTGGCTCGCATGGGCGCGGTCATGGTGCCCATCAATTTCATGTTGAAGGCCGATGAAGTGGCTTATATCTTGCGCCATGCTGGCGCTGAAACTTTGGCCACTGACAGTGGCTTGGCAGAATTGGCCATGCAGGCCGCAAAGCTGGAAACGAAGGTCAAACAGTTTGTTTGGTTGCCCTCGGAAGACGACACCCAACCCGTCTCGGGCATGCACAACTTCCACGAATTGGCTGCGTGCCAAGATACCTTGTCCGAATCGGGTTTGGCCAGCCAAGACTTGGCTCAAATTGTGTACACCAGTGGCACAGAGTCCATGCCCAAAGGGGCCATGCTGACCCATGATGCGGTGCTTTGGCAGTATGTGAGTTGTGTGGTCAATGCTGAAATTGCTGAGCAAGATTTGGCCTTGCATGCTTTGCCCCTTTACCACTGTGCACAGCTCGATGTGTTTTTTGGGCCGGCCATTTACATTGGCAGCAGCAATGTGATCACCTCCAAACCGGTGCCTGACAATTTGTTGGCGCTCATTGAGAAATACAAAATCACCAGCTTCTTTGCGCCGCCAACCGTATGGATTGCGCTGTTGCGTTCACCTTTGTTTGATGCCGACAAGCTTGTGCACCTGGCCAAGGGCTACTACGGCGCTTCCATCATGCCGGTTGAAGTTCTCAAGGAGTTGGCTTCGCGTCTGCCCAAGGTGCGTTTGTGGAATTTGTACGGCCAAACCGAAATTGCGCCTTTGGCCACCATGCTGGGCCCAGATGACCAGTTGCGCAAGCCCGGTTCATGCGGCCGCGCTGTGCTGAATGTTGAAACACGTGTGGTCAGTGACGACATGCAAGACGTGAAGCCGGGTGAGGTGGGTGAAATCGTGCATCGCTCGCCGCATTTGATGTTGGGTTATTTCAAGGACGAAGAAAAAACCCGCGCCGCTTTCACGGGCGATTGGTTTCACAGCGGTGACTTGGCCACCATCGACGAAGAAGGCTACATCAGCGTGGTAGACCGCAAAAAGGACATGATCAAAACGGGTGGCGAAAACGTGGCCAGCCGCGAAGTCGAAGAAATGATTTACCGTTTGAGTGCCGTCAGTGAAGTGGCGGTGATCGGCCTGCCGGACCCCAAGTGGGTAGAAGCCGTGACAGCTGTGATTGTGCTGAAGACGGGACAGTCCCTGACCGAGGCCGAAGTGATGGCGCATTGCAACCAGCACATGGCCAGTTTCAAGTCGCCCAAAAGGGTGGTGTTTGCGCAGGCGCTGCCGAAAAACCCCAGCGGCAAATTGCTCAAGCGAGAACTTAGAACGCAATATGCCTAATTAGCAGTTCGCTGCGCAGCTTGGTGCATTTGTCGCGGTGATTGATTGGGTGCAAAAGTCAGGGACTTGATATGTTCCATTAAATGTCCCAACAAATGTTCTATTGACAGGTCATTAGGACTGATGAAACACTGTTGCCATGAATCAAAATTTGCCCTTGCCCAAGTACCACCAGATTTATCTGGTCTTGTGCGAAAAATTGCAAGAAGGCAAGTTTGACGCTGGCTTGCCCGGCGAGTTGGCCCTCATGCAACAGTTTTCCGTGGCGCGCGTCACGGTCCGCCGCGCCTTGTCTCAAATGGCCGAAGAGGGGCTCATTAAAAGAGAGCCCGGCAGGGGGACTCGGCCTTTGCAACAAAAAGGTTTCGAAAAGCCAGGCAAACTAGGCCAAGTGTCAAACCCTGAAGGTCAGCAAGCCAGATTGACGGGCTTGTTGGAAAACCTGGTCACAATGGGTCTTCGAACCTCCGTCAAGGTGATTTCAGTGCAGTACCTCAAGGCACCTAAAGATGTTGGCGATAAGTTGCAGTTGACTTTGGGCGCCATGGTCCAAAAAGCCGAGCGTGTTCGCAGTACGCGCGAAGGGCCTGTGTCACACATCACCACTTGGGTGCCAGAAGCCATTGCGCATGGATTTGGTCGTCGAGAGTTGTCGCAAAAGCCTATTTTGGTTTTGTTGGAAGAGGCTGGCGTCAAGGTCGGCCGCGCAGAACAATCCATTTCTGCACGCCTGGCCGATGCCGACACGGCGCGACATTTAGATGTTCCCGTGGGCTCCGCTTTGTTGGCGGTGCGCCGATTGATTTACGATGATCAGGAAAAACCTGTTCAGTGGTTGTTGGGGCTGTACCGCCCTGATCGTTACGAGTACCAAATGCAGTTGTCCCGTGTTGGCAGTATTGACGCCCAAATCTGGGTGGACAAGGAACTGTCGGCTAATTTTCATTGATCTTCACTTAGAACTACCAAAGGAGCTTCCCATGACCACACGTCGTCACTTTATGAGCCAGACCGCAGCTGCGGCTTCTGCCATGTCTTTCCCCTTGATTGCTGGCGCGCAAGCGAAGTCAGTGAAAGTGGGTGTTCTGCACCCAGTGACAGGCGCCCTTGCTTATTCTGGGCAGCAGTGCCGCATGGGCGCTTTGATGGCCATTGAAGACATCAACAAGGCAGGCGGTATCAAGTCATTGGGTGGCGCCAAAATTGAAGCCATGTTGGGCGACGCGCAATCGAGTCCACAAGCGGGAACGGCCGAAATTGAAAAGATGAACGAAGCCGGTGTCTGCGCGGTGGTAGGTGCCTTTGCTTCTGCCATTTGTTTGGCCACCACCCAAGCGGCAGCCAAGTACAACTTGCCCCACGTGGTCGACGTGGGTGTGGCCGATCAAATCGTGGAACGCGGTTTGAAAAACACCTTCCGTTTTGGCCCTGGTTACAAGAAATGTGCTGAAGTGGCCGTGGCCAACTTGCATGTGCTCAACACAGCCGCAGGCAAGCCCGCTCGCACGGTGATGATCATTCACGAAGAGTCATTGTTTGGCACGGGCACGGCCAACTTGCTGTCTAAAGAATTGCCAGGCTATGGCTATGACGTGAAAGAAGTGATCAAGCACGCCAACCCCACACGCGACTTCAACAACATTGCGCTGCGCATCAAGCAGGTCAATCCTGACATCGTCATTCCTGCCAACTACTACAACGAATATGCGTTGTTGGTGCGTACCATGCAGCAGCAAAAAATTTCACCCAAAGCCATTTACTCCGTGCTCGGCGGCGCAGCGTCCAGCTACAAGTTTGTGAAAGAGTTTCCTGAAGCTGCCAATGGCATCATCGATTGCAACCACTGGTTCAACCCCCGTGACAAGCGTTCCTTGGAACTCAAAAAACGTGTCGAAGCGCAAGGTCAGTTCTTCAGCTATGAAGTGTTCATGACTTACACCGCCATGACCTTGTTGGCCGATGCGATTGATCGCGCCAAGTCCACCGACCGTGCGGCCATCATTGATGCTTTGAACAAGAGCACTTTCTCCAATCACATCATGCCCTACGGCACCACACAATTTGTGAATGGCCAAAACATGGGCGCACAACCTTTGATGACGCAAGTGGTCAAGGGCGACATCAAGGTCATCGTGCCACGCGACTACCGCGAAGTGGAGCCCATCTTTCCTTTGAATGCTTGATGCTTGTTGCTTGAATTTGTCAGCACAAGGATTGGATGATGTTTGACGCCAGCATTTTGCTGTCAGCCTTGCTCAATGGTCTGACCACGGGCGCAGTCTATGCTTTGATTGCGCTTGGGTTGACCTTGATCTATGGTGTGTTGCACATCATCAATTTTGCGCATGGGGCCTCGCTCATGATGGCGCTTTATGGTGTGTACGCACTGAAGGAGCGTTGGGGCATTGACCCTTATGTGGCTTTGCCGCTCATGGTGCCCGCCATGTTTGTGCTGGGCTATGCCATGCAGCGCATGGTCATTAACCGGGCCAGCCATGGCAAAGATGAAAACATTTTGTTGGTCACTTTGGGTCTTTCCATCGTGATGGAAAACATGGCCTTGCTGTTTTTCAAATCAGACACCCGAACCATTGACACGGCCTACACCTTGACCACAGTGGCCATTGGACCTGAGTCTGCCCAAGTGATGGTGTCTCTGCCTAAATTGGTGGCCTTTGCGGGGGCCTTGGTGGTTTCTGCATTGCTCATTGTGATTTTGCAACGCACAGATCTAGGCCGAGCCATTCGCGCAGTGGCCAAAGAAAAACAAGGCGCCCGCTTGATGGGCATTGATGTCGAGCACGTGTATGCCATGTGCTTTGGTTTGGGTTTGGCTTGCCTAGGGGCGGCTGCTTGTTTCTTGTTGCCCGCTTATTACGTCAATCCGCAAGTGGGCAATGGTTTTGTGCTGGTGGCTTTCACGGTGGTGGTGCTGGGCGGCATGGGCAGTTTTGCCGGCGCTTTGTTGGGTGGTTTGTTGATTGGCGTGGTGGAGTCGTTTGGCGGTTTATTTTTGGGTGAGTCATTGGGTCAAGTGGGCATCTTTGTGATATTCATTGGTGTGCTTTTGTTAAGGCCGGAAGGTTTGTTTGGGGCCAAGACATGAGGTGCTTTTCATGACCCAATTGCGCAAAGATATTTTCAGCATTGCGCTGTTTGTGTGGACAGTGGCCGCCATTCCTTTTTTCACGCACTCCGGTGTTGTTTTGAATTTTGTGATGATGGCTTTGTTTGCCTGCCTCATTGCGCAGGCTTGGAATGTCCTGGGTGGCTTTGGTGGTCAGTTCTCTTTTGGCCATGCTTTGTTTTTTGGAACGGGCGCCTATTTTCAAGCGATTGCCCAACTGTCTTGGGGTTGGAACCCCTGGCTGGCAATGCCTGCCGCCATGGTGATGGCCGCCTTGGTGGGCGCATGGGTGGGCGCCTTGTCTTTTAGGTATGGCCTGAAGGGCTCTTACTTTGCATTGGTCACTTTGGCTTTTGCGGAAGTGTTTCGAATTGTCAGTTTGTCTGTGCCTTTCACAGGTGCGGGTGTCGGCCTGATGCTGCCTTTGAAGGAGTCTGTGGGCAACATGCAATTTGGATCGCGCTCAGGCTTTGTTTGGCTCATATTGGGCTTGGTGACTTTGGCTTTGTGCGTGACCGCTTATTTGCGCAACTCCAGATTTGGGGCTTATCTGCAAGCTGTTCGCGACAACGAAGATGCCGCCCGTGCTGTGGGGGTCAATCCCTTTCACGTCAAAACCTGGGCCACTGTTTTGTCAGGTGGCTTGATGGGCTCGGCAGGTGCTTTTTACGTGCAGGTTTTTCAATACATAGACCCTGGCATTGGGTTTGGGTCTCACACCTCGGTCGAGGCCTTGGTGGGGGCCATTGTGGGCGGCTTGGGAACCCTGTGGGGCCCTGTGCTTGGCGCTTTGGCGCTGCATTTGTTGGCCGACCTCACGCGCAATTTGTTTGGCCAAATGCCAGGCATCAACATGATCATCTATGGCGTCGTCCTCATTGTGATTGTGATGTTTTTGCCACGGGGCATTGCAGGTTTGTCCACCTACACGCCCAAGTCATGGAGGCGCAATGACTAAGCCCCAAGCTTTGTTGCAAGTGCAGTGCGTGAGCCGGGCATTTGGTGGTTTGAAGGCTGTGCAAGACGTCAGCCTGTCTGTGCCTGAAGGCTCGCTCACTGCCTTGATTGGCCCCAATGGTGCAGGCAAGACCACGCTGTTTGCGCTGCTCTCGGGCTTCTTAAAGCCCGACACAGGGCGCGTCATTTTGCAGGGTCAAGACATCACAGGGCAAGCGCCGCATTTGAATGCCAAACTGGGCATGACCCGCACCTTCCAAATCGTGCAACCTTTTGCGGCTCAAACAGTGCGCGAAAACATTGCGGTGGGTGCGCATTTGCACACAGCCTCCAGAACACAAGCGCTGGCCATGGCGGCCCAAGTGGCTGAGCGCGTGGGCTTGGCCGATCAGTTGGACAAGTTGGCCAGCGATTTGACGGTGGCTGGCCGCAAGCGCTTGGAATTGGCCAGAGCTTTGGCCACTCAGCCCAAGTTGCTCTTGCTGGATGAAGTGTTGGCGGGATTGAACCCTCAAGAAATTGCCGACATGATTCCAGTCGTGCGCTCGATTGCGGCATCTGGTGTCACGGTTCTCATGATTGAGCACGTGATGCAAGCGGTGATGAGTTTGGCAGAACACGTGTGGGTTCTGGCCCAAGGCCAATTGATTGCCCAAGGCAGCCCTAGCGAAGTGACCCGACATCCTCAAGTGATTGAAGCTTATTTGGGACACGGCACGGCAGCGCGCTTGCGACAAGCGGAGTTGTCAGCATGAATGCCCTGTTGAATGTGAAACAACTGCGCGCAGGCTATGGCGCGGTAGAGGTTTTGCGCGGTGTCGATTTAGAAGTCATGCCGGGCGAAACGGTGGCCTTGCTGGGCAGCAATGGTGCGGGTAAAACCACTTTGAATGGGGTGCTCAGTGGTTTGGTCAATGCACGCGCCGGACAAGTGATGTTTGACGGCCAAGACATGACAGGTTGGCATGCCCGCAAAGTGGTGCAAGCTGGCTTGATTCATGTGCCTGAGGGCCGCAAAGTTTTTCCGAATCTCAATGTGTTGGAAAACTTATCGCTTGGCGCCTTCACGCGCGGCAGAGAACGGCGCGAAGAAAATTTAGAAAAAATATTTGACATCTTTCCAAGGTTGCGTGAACGCATTGCACAACTCGCTGGCACTTTGAGCGGCGGCGAGCAGCAAATGCTGGCCATTGGCCGCGGCTTGATGGCCGAGCCCAAGTTGCTGATTTTGGACGAACCTTCCTTGGGTTTGTCGCCCTTGTTGGTGGAAGAGATGTTCACTTTGATTGGGCAACTCAAATCAAGCGGCTTGGCGGTTTTGTTGGTGGAGCAAAACGTGGGGCAGTCTTTGGAAATTGCCGATCGTGCCTATGTCATGGAAAACGGTTTGATCCGCTTCAAAGGGCTGCCCGCCGAGTTGCTGGCCAGCGATACCTTGCGTCAAGCCTATTTGGGAATGTGAGGCCGTCATGAGCACAACAAGAGCATTGCCAGGAGAGCTCAGCGCCAGCACTTCAGGTTCGACGCTGGCGCAAAAACTCATTGCGCGCGCCGCAGGTGAGGCCCATGTGAACGTGGGCGATGTGCTCACTTGCCAAGTTGATTTGGCCATGTTTCATGACTCTTCGGGGCCGCGTCGTTTGAAGCCCATGTTGGCAGAGATAGGTGCTGAAATTTGGGATCGCAACAAAGTGGTGTTGGTGCTCGATCACTATGTGCCTGCCAGAGACGCCGATTCTGAAAAAATCATTCGCATCACACGCGATGTGGCCAAAGAGTGGCAACTTCCCCACGTGATTGATTCTGAAGGTATTTGCCATGTGGTCTTGCCTGAGCGCGGCCACCTGAAGCCTGGTTATTTTTGTGTTGGTGGCGACTCGCATTCGCCAACGGGTGGCGCATTTGGGACCTACATGTTTGGCATTGGCGCCACTGAAATGTTGGGCGTGGTGGCCACGGGTGAAATTTGGGTGCAAGTGCCTCAAACGCTCAGAATGGTTTGGCATGGCGCACTTCAAAGAGGTGTTTGTGCCAAAGACATGATGTTGCACATGATTGGCAAGTTTGGCATGAATGGTGGTAACTACCAAGCAATTGAATTTGCAGGCGACACCGTTCGCGGTTTAGGTATGCAAGAGCGCATGACCCTCTCCAACATGAGTGCCGAGATGGGGGCCCAAGTGGGGCTGATCGCAGCCGACAACACCACACGTGATTATTTGAAATCGGTGGGTGTGGCGGATGATGTCATTGAGCAGAGCCAATATTTTGAAACCGATGACAACGCCGATTGCCAGCGTTTTGATTTTGAGGCGTCGCAATTGAGCCCGCAGGTGGCTGCGCCGCACAGCCCTGAAAACACCAAAGCTGCGAGTGAGTATTCGCACATCTTGCCTACGGTGGCCTACATTGGTGCTTGTACGGGTGCCAAGCTGGCTGATTTGCGGGCAGCGGCCGAAGTTTTGAAGGGCCGCAAAGTGGCAGCAGGTGTGCAACTGCTGGTTGCGCCTGCCAGCGCAAGAGATCAAGCGCAAGCTGCCAAAGAAGGCGTGATGCAAATTTTGATCGATGCGGGTGCCAGCGTGTTGCCCAATGCGTGTGGTGCTTGCGCGGGTTATGGCGGTACGTTTGAAGAAGGTGCTACCGTGATTTCTAGCACGGCCAGAAATTTTCAAGGCCGCATGGGGCCCGCCAGTGTTCAGGTTTATTTGGCATCGCCTGCAACCGTTGCCGCTTCAGCATTGGCAGGTCACATTGCCGATGTGCGTGAGGTGCTGGCATGACGCAAGACGCGCTGGCATTTCGCAAAGTATGGCGTGTAGGCGCCAACATCGATACCGATGCATTAGCGCCCGGGGCCTACATGAAGCACAGCATTGAAGTGATTGCGGCACATTGTTTAGAAGTTCATCGCACAGATTTTGCAGCCGGTGTAAAGCCTGGCGATGTGTTGGTGGCGGGGCCTAATTTTGGCATCGGGTCATCGCGTGAGCAGGCTGCGGGTGCCCTGAAACAATTGGGCATTGCAGCAGTCATTGCGCCTTCCTACAGCGGTCTGTTTTTCAGAAATGCTTTCAACTTGGGTTTGTTGTTGCTCACCTGTCCAGAAGCTGAAAGTTTGCAAGAAAATGAGACAGTGCAAATCGATTGCGAAGGCACGCCGCAGGTTAAAAATGCACAAGGCCAGGTTTTGACATGCCATGCTGTGCCATCCTTTTTGATGGACATGGTCAATGCGGATGGTTTGGTCAACGTGCTCAAACAACGCATGGCTGACAAAGCACATAACAAGACCCACTGACACCAAGAACAAAATACCCTATGAGTGAGAAGACGATGGAATTGAAAACAGCGCTCGATCCAGTCACCCTGGCGGTGTTGCGCGGACGGCTAGAGCAAGTTGCAGACGAGATGGATGCAACGCTTTACCGCAGCGCGTTCAACCCCATCATTGCCGAAGCGCACGATGCTTGTCACGGTATTTACGACGGTATCTCTGGCGACACTTTGGTCCAAGGCAAATCTGGCCTGCCTGTGTTTGTGGGGGCCATGGCCTTTGCCGTGCGCGCTGCTGCCAAAGCCGCTGCCACGCGCGGCGGCATGCAAGACGGTGACATTTGGTTGTTCAACGACCCCTATGAAGGCGGCACACACGCCAATGATTTCAAATTGGTAAGGCCGTTTTTCAGGGGTGGCAAATTGTTTTGCTTCTTGGCATCGGCAGCACACTGGCACGATGTGGGCGGCGCAGTGCCAGGTAACTACAACCCTGCCGCCACCGAGTGCTGGCAAGAAGCCGTGCAAATTCCGCCTGTTCGAATTTTGCGTGCAGGTGTTTTAGAAGAAGACGTTTTGGCCATTTTGCGCGCCAACACCCGTTTGCCCGACAGTCTCTGGGGCGATTTGAATGGTCAGTTGGCCGCCTTGGAACTGGGCGCCAAACGTTTGAATGGTTTGCTCGATGAATATGGCGACGCCAAAGTGGCGCAAGCCATGGTCGAGTTGCGTGCTCGGGCAGTGCGCCTCATGCGCTCGCACATCAGCAGCTTGCCCGATGGTTGCTACAGCTTTGAAGATGTGTTGGACAACGATGGTGTAGTTGATACACCGCTCACGATCGCTTTGGACATGACGGTCAAGGGCGATCGCTTGACGCTGGATTTTTCACGCACATCTGCGCAATGCGCAGGGCCCGTCAACATTTCCAAAGCCACAGCGGTGGCCGCTTGTTATGTGGCTTTGAAACACGTGTTCCCTGATGTGCCTGCCAATGCCGGCGTGCTGGATGCCGTGGACTTCATTCTGCCCGATCGCTTGGTCATCAGTGCAGAACGGCCCCGCCCAGTAGGTGGTTACACCGAAACCATTTTGCGCATGATCGATGTGATTTTCAGTGCCACTGCATTGGCCGATCCAAAACGTGCTGTGGCCCATGCCTACGGCACCATCAATGCCTTGTCGATTGCGGGCCATCGCACCGATGAAAAACGCAAAGGCCAGCGCTGGGTGATGTTCAGCTTCTTTGGGGGTGGTCATGGTGGCCATTCGGATGCCGATGGTTTGTCGCACAGCAATGCACCCATCTCAACCGCCACCATTCCGCCTTTGGAAATTTTGGAGGCGGCTTATCCGGTGCGCTTCACACAGTGGGCCTTGCGTGCCAACTCAGGGGGTGATGGTCAGCACCGAGGCGGCTTAGGGGCAGTGTATGAAATTGAGTTGTTAGAAGAATCGGCCGAAGTTTTTATTTTTGGCGAGCGCGGTAAAGCGTCGCCCAAAGGCATTGCGGGTGGCCAACCAGCCTTGCCCAATGTGTTTGAGTACGAAAACGATGGCGTTTGGAAAACGCCGCCCATGGTTTCCAAGATGCTGGGCATTCGCTTGAAAAAGGGCGAGCGTGTGCGTTTGCAAACACCTGGCGGCGGCGGATGGGGCCAGCCCAGTGATCGCAGCGCTGAGGCGCGCGCCAAAGACATTGAAGAAGCCTACGTTTCGAAGGAAAAAGCATGAGCCAGAAACGCTGGGTGGTGGGGGTTGATGTGGGCGGTACGTTCACCGATTTGTTTGTGCTTGATGAACAAACAGGTACAGCCCGTATTGTGAAAGTGCCGTCAACCCGTGGTGAAGAAGCCCGTGGCTTTATGAACGGCATTCAGAAAATTTCGGAAGATGGTTCTGCGTCGGGTGTGGCCAGCATTGTGCATGGCACCACGGTGGGCACCAATGCTTTGCTAGAGCGCAAGGTGGCACGCACGGGCATCATCACCACGCGCGGCTTTCGCGATGTGCTGGAAATGCGTCGGCGCGATCGGCCGCAGACTTGGGGCTTGCGTGGCAGTTTCACACCCATCGTGCCACGTGCATTGCGCTTGGAAGTGGACGAGCGCGTGTTGGCCGATGGTCACATTCACACGCCAGTAGACATTGATCAAGTGAAAGCCCAAGCGCAAGCTTTGCTCGATGCGGGGTGCGAAGCCGTGTGCGTGTTCTTCATCAACGCATACGCCAACACGGCCAATGAGCAAGCCGCTGTGGCTGCTGTGCGCGCCATGTGGCCCAACCCGCATGTGACTGCAGCCAGCGAAGTGCTGCCAGAAATTCGTGAGTTTGAGCGTTGCTCCACGGCCACCTTGAATGCGGCTTTGCAGCCGGTGGTGGGCAGTTATTTGACACGCTTGGAATCTGATTTGCGCGGTCAAGGTTTTGAAGGTGAGCTCTTGATTGTTCAAAGCAATGGCGGTGTGATGTCACGCCAAACGGCTTGCGATGTGCCAGTGCGCACGGCTTTGTCAGGGCCTGCCGCTGGCGTGATGGCGTGCGCCGCCATTGCACGCGCCGCCGGTTACCCCAACGTCATGACGGGTGACATGGGGGGCACGTCCTTTGATGTGTCCTTGGTGGCAAAAGGGGAAGCCGCACTGTCCGCTCAAACTTCCATTGAATTTGGCTTGGTGGTGCGCTCGCCCATGATTCAAATTGAAACCATTGGCGCAGGCGGTGGCTCGATTGCATCTGTCGACGCCAGTGGCATGTTGCAAGTAGGGCCCGAGTCGGCTGGCAGTGTGCCTGGCCCTGCCTGCTATAACCATGGCAATACCAGACCCACCGTGACCGATGCCAATGTGTTGTTGGGACGCATTGCGGCTGACCGTCCTTTGGGTGGCGGTTTGTTGCAAGCCTTGCGTTCTGATTTGTCAGAGCAGGCCATTCAAACGCATGTGGCCGAGCCCTTAGGTTTAAGTACCTTGGAAGCAGCGGAAGCTATTTTGACGGTGGCCAATGCCAAGATGGCAGGTGCTGTGCGTGTGGTGTCCATCGAAAAAGGACATGACCCTCGCCAATTTGCCTACATGCCATTTGGTGGTGGCGGTGGCTTGCATGTGTGCGCCATGATGCGCGAAGTGGGTGTGGCCACGGGCATCGTGCCGCGTTACCCCGGTGTCACTTCTGCTTTGGGTTGTGTCATGGCCGACATGCGCCATGACGCGGTGCAAACATTGAACCAAGCTTTGAGCGATGTGAATTTCAAAGATGTGCTGGCCCGCATTGACCAGTTGGCTGAAGCCTGTCAAACCCGCCTCGATTCTGCTGGGGTGCGGTTTGTAGCGGTCGATGAAAACATTGCTTTGGACATGTTGTTCACCGGTCAAACACACACGCTTCAAGTCAATGTGCAGCGTGATCAGTTGAGTGCAGGTGGTTTGCGAGCAGCCTTTACCGAAGCCTACCAACATGCCTTTGGCCGTGTACTAGAAGGCCCTGTCATTCGCGTCATGAATTTGCGTTATGCCCGCATTGGCCGCCGCCCGAAATTTGATTTGTCTGTATTGGCCCCCGTGGGCACTGGCAGTACGCGGCCTTTGGGTGTGCAGCGCGTGTACCACCAAGCTCAGTGGTGGGATGCACAGCGCTATGCCCGCTTGGAATTGCCAGTGGGTGCGCAGGTTCAAGGCCCAGCCATCTTGGAGCAAGCCGATACCACCGTGTGGTTGGAGCCCGGCTTCGTAGCCAAGGTCGATGCCATGGGCAATCTGTTGGTCACCGCTCAGCCTTGATGCCCCTCTTTCAATTGGATTGAAGAAAGTTCTGTCATGACCCAGCATTCAAAGTTTGCAGCGGCAAGCACCGCCTTGATCATTGTGGATTTGCAAAATGATTTCTTGTCGCCACAAGGTGCCTATGCCCGTGGCAAGACCGTCAGTGCAGATGCTTTGTTGTTGCCTGCGCGCATCGCGCCAGTGGCCCAAGCTTTGAAGGCGCAAGGGGGCTATGTGGCGGCCAGTCAATTCACATTGTGGCCAGACGCCAAGGGCGAACCGATGGTGTCACCGCACCTTTTAGAGAAGCGGCCTTTTTTGAGAAAAGGTGATTTTGCGCCCGGCAGTGTGGGCCAAGACAATGTGCCTGAGCTTAAAGACTGTGTGGACTTGGTGGTGTGCAAAGTAGCTTACTCCGCATTTTTCAACACCCAACTCGATTGGGTTTTGCGCAAAGCCGGCATTGAAACAGTGGTGGTCTGCGGCATTGTGACCAACGGCGGAGTGGCCAGCACAGCGCGCGATGCGCATCTGCGCGACTACCACGTTGTGGTTTTGAGCGATGGCTCTGCAGCCTTCAGCGAAGCGCTGCATCAGGCCTCTTTGGCAGACTTGGCCTCGATTGGCCAAGTCATGACTTGCAACGCTTTTGTCAACACTTTGGCATGATCGGATTGGTAGAACATATTCACACACCGGTTGCCATTGTGGGCGCTGGTGCCTGCGGTTTAACGGCAGCACTGGCTTTGAGTCGCCTCGGCATTGAATGCGTGGTGTTAGAGCGCGATGCGGTGCCTGCAGGCTCTACCGCCTTGTCTTCGGGTTTTGTGCCAGCGGCTTGCACGCGTGTGCAACAAGCCGCCAAGGTGAAAGACAGCACTGACTTGTTTGCACAAGACATTCAACACAAAGCGCATGGTCAAGCAGCACCTGCTTTGGTCAAAGCCTACAGCGAAGCCATTGGCCCTGCCATGGACGCTTTGGAGATGCATCACCACATTCCCTGGCAATTGCTGGATCAGTTTTTGTACCCAGGTCACAGTGTGCACCGCATGCATGCCGTGCCTGAAAAAACGGGTGAAGGCTTGATGAGTCGACTGCGGGCCGCTGCCGATGCAGCAGGCGTGGTGGTCTTGACGCAGGCCCAAGTGACGGCGCTGAATGCCGATGACAAGGGTGTTGTTCAAAGTCTGACCTACACCCAGCCAGATGGCGCTTCAAGTCAATTGTTTTGCAAGGCCGTGATCTTGGCGTGCAATGGTTTTGGCGGCAATGCCGACATGGTGAAGCAACACTTGCCCGCCATGAAAGATGCGCAGTATGCGGGTCATGTCGGCAACGATGGCAGTGCCGTTGCATGGGGATTGCAATTGGGCGCCGAGTTGGCCGACATGGGTGCTTACCAAGGTCATGGCTCTTGGGCCATTCCACAAGGTAGCCTGATTTCGTGGGCGCTCATGATGGAAGGCGGCATTCAAATCAACCGGTTTGGCGCACGTTTTCACGACGAAACCCAAGGTTATTCTGAGGCGGCTGTTCAGGTGTTGAATCAGCCCGATGGTGTGGCTTGGAATGTGTTTGACAATCAGCTTTTGCAATTTGCACAAGACTTTCCAGACTTTGTGGCGGCGCAAAGCGCGGGGGCTTTGAAGTCGGCGGCCAACGCAGAATCGCTGTCAGCCATTGTGGGTTGCCCCTCTATGGCATTGGACAAAACTTTGGCTGAAGTCAATCGCTTGGCGGATGCTTCTGCGCAAGAGATGCCTGATGCAAAAGACACTTGGGGCCGAAGCTTTAAGCGCCGACTCGAAGCCCCGTTTCACGCCATCAAAGTCACAGGTGCCCTGTTTCACACGCAAGGTGGCTTGAACATCAATGCGCAATGCCAAGTGCTCAAACCCGATGGCAAAACCTTGCCCAACTTGTACGCCGCCGGAGGTGCCGCACGCGGTGTGTCGGGTGCCGAGGTTTGGGGTTATTTGTCAGGCAATGGTTTGCTCAGTGCCATTGCCGGCGGTCACATTGCAGCGCAGGCAGTCGCTCAAAAATTAGGGAAGAACACGTGATGACTTTCAAAGCCACAGGCCCAGATTCAAATGGCCGTGCCATTTCATTGGCGCAGCGTTTACTGAAACCCAAGGCATTGTTGGCACCAGGCGTGTACGACGCCCTGAGTGCCTTGATTGCCGAGCAAGCAGGATTTGAGGCTTTGTACCTGTCGGGCGCCTCGATTGCCTATTCGCGATTGGGCCGCTCCGACATTGGCCTCACCACGGCCACCGAAGTGGCGCAAACTTTGACGCACATCACCGACCGTGTCAGGGTGCCCGTGATTGTGGATGCCGACACGGGCTTTGGCAACGCATTGAACACGCAGCGCACTGTGCGCGATTTTGAGCGTGCAGGCGCCGCCATGATTCAAATTGAAGACCAAACTTTTCCAAAGCGTTGCGGTCATTTGGATGGCAAAGGCGTGGTGCCTGTGGCAGAGATGCAAGGCAAATTGAAAGCCGCATTGGATGCGCGCCACAGCAGCAACACGCTCATTTTGGCGCGCACCGATGCGTTGGCCGTGGAAGGCCTTGAGTCTGCCTTAGACCGTGCAGAAGCTTATTTGGCCTGTGGCGTCGATGCCTTGTTCATTGAAGCCTTGCGCACACCCGAGCAAATGCAGCAAGCGTGCGCACAATTTGCGCACCGCATTCCTTTGTTGGCCAACATGGTGGAGGGCGGACAAACGCCCATTCAAAGTGCCACCGAATTGGGCGAGCGCGGCTTTCGAATTGTGATTTTTCCGGGTGGCACTGCGCGTGCCGTGGCGCACACCCTGCAAGGCTACTACGGCAGCCTGAAGGCACACCAAACCACCACGCCTTGGCGTGACCAAATGCTGAATTTTGATGACCTGAATCAACTGATTGGCACGCCTGAGTTATTGGCCCTCGGAAAACAGTACGATGGCAAGTGATGAATCCGCAAACTAAACACGTATGCGTTGTAGGCGCTGGCATTGTGGGCTTGTCCAC
>CANFJC010000026.1 GCA_947447245.1 Comamonadaceae bacterium | reverse complement strand
TGACACATTCCAAATGGTGGGTTGAGCCAGGCTGATGACCTCCATCTGATAGCTTGCAGCTGTGGCCGAACCAGTAAATTCTGCAGTTGCAACTGAAGTATTGCTAAATTTTGCCGCTTGCTTGGAAAAATTTGCCGGCGTCTGTAAATCAATTAGGCTGGACTTAAGTGCTGACAACTGGCTTTTGATTTGCCCCAAAGCCGTAATTTTGACTGAAGACTTGCTAATTTTGGCGTCTAGCTTGGTGACCGGTACATTCTCTGCTTCCATGAGGCCACTGACAATGCCAGCCACATCGAGAGAGCTGCCTGAGCGAGAAGTACTGCTAGAAGTGGAAGAAACGGCCATGATTTAGCTAACGCAAAAATCAGGCCACCTGGTGAACCATTTTGTTGCCTAGCATTTCGAATGACCTTGCTAAACGCAATAATTCTTCAGAAGGCAAGGTGCGAATAACTTCCCCAGTACCTGGATCTACCAATTGAACAATCATGTGTCCAGAAGTTTCGTCTTTAGAAATACGAACAGAGCGAGCCTGAGACGAAATGAAGTGTTGAATATCCTTCATGGCTGTTTCGGCTGCGTCTTTGAGTTCTTGGCTTGACTCTTTCACGTTGGTCTTAGGCAAAGGCACACTAGCCACTTTAGATACTACCTCTGCATCCCTGATGGGAGTGACTTCAACAGGAGCCTTGATTTTTGACATCATTGACCCCAAATTGACTGTATTGTTTGAAACCGAATCCATGGGGTATTTCTCCTTTAAAAACTCTCAACCAGCTTGCAGGACCAGTTAAAAATAATTATCTTACTTCAAGAGGCTCAAGATGACATTGGGCATTTGATTAGCCTGTGCGAGCATAGCGGTAGCAGCTTGCTGAAGGATTTGACCTTTAGTCAAATTAGCAGTCTCACTGGCATAGTCGGTATCAATGACTCGACTGCGTGCAGAAGTTAGGTTTGCAGCCAACTCTGTCACATTATTTACTGAGTACTCCATTTGGTTTTGAATTGCTCCCAAAAGGCCTCTTTGAGTGTCTAAAGATGTAATGAAAGCTGCAGCTGAGGTTGCGACAGCTTGATAATCAGAAGCAGAACCACTACTCGCGCCAGCTGCAGTGGTAATCCATCCTGAAAGCGTGAAAGTACCACCACTGGTGCCATTACTTATTTTTGCAAGTGCTGCAGTTGTTATATCAATTTTGTCGGTTGAGTCTTTGCCGTTATAAATTGAAATGGCTGCCGATGCGCCCAAAAGAGTAGTGCCAGAAAACTTTGTCCTGGTCTCGATGTTGTTAATCCCCGTAATCAGCTGTGCCATCTCACTGTTTATGGATGTCTTTTGTGTACTATTTAAGGAGCCGTTGGTGGCTTGAACAGCTAATGAAAGAATTCGTTGAGCCATTTCAGAAGCTTGAGCCAGTGCACCTTCGGCAGTTTGGACCATAGAAATTCCGTCATTGATATTGCGAATTCCCTGCTGTGAACTGTTGATTTGTTGTGTCAAAGCGTTTGCAAGACCTAAGCCGGCTGCATCATCTCTTGCGCGATTGATTCGAAGACCAGAAGACAGCCTCTCTACAGAGTCGGCCATGTTGGACTGCGCAGATTGCAGATTTTTAGATGCCCAGAGTGACGCTACGTTCGTACCTAATACAGCTGCCATGATTTTCCCCTTGATTGAAGTTGATTCAACAGGGGGTTGACTGAAACCACCCTGCACAGAGCTTCTTACGGCTTCCAAAACCGAAGCGTTTAGTGATTTCTGGTGTGGCTGCTAATTAGTTTGAAAATAAAGTGGCACAACATTGTCACAAAAGTGTTAATTTGTATTGAAAGTGAATGTTGGCATAGCCTAGCAACTAATTTTATGAGGTGATCATTTCAAGATATCTCACCTGCGTTTGATTCAGTTAATCAAATTTACACTTCGTGCTTGAATCCACTGAACTTAAAACCCTTGAAATTTTCACATTGACTTCGGGAAGACCTTTGTTAAGCTAGATCATTGAAACAGTGTCAAATGAAAAGTTTGCCAAAATTTTTGCTTTTATTTCGGCGACTTAGTCGCGCTACAAGTAACTTTCTCCAAGCAGTTTCGCGACATGGTATTGGCCAATTAAGAATTTTCTGGACAGTACCTAGAATTAAGTTATGACACAATTAAGTAGCGCAGTGCCCCCCTGAGAGTTGATCGCATTTAAGAGAATGAACTCGAAGTTAACACTGGTTATTAACGTTTCTACAACTTTTGTCATTCTAGTTATTGGAGTATATTATGGACTCAATCATCTTAAAGCTCAATGAAAGATCAATTAATAATAAGTACAATAATAATCAGAAAATTAAATGAATTGTTAAATCAGTGCCAGTGAGTTGGTAGAATTAATTTTTTAAAAAGTAAACTCTATTTGTTTAAATAGATAGTTGTTCAAAATCCAAGTTGCAACTACGTAGATCTAGAAGACGAAAACTTAGATAAATTTTTAAATGACAAATTATTCAAAGATATGTTTTTCTTAATAAGTGATAGAAATGAGAAAAGGAAACGTAAATAAATGAAAAATCAAAAATCAAAAAAAATAAAAACACTTCTAAATGAAGGACTTTTGCTTCATCAAATAGGTAAATTAGGAGAGGCAAAATTAATATACGAAAGTATTTTGAAAACTAACTCAAAACAATTTGAGGCTTTGCATTACCTTGGTACAGTTTACGCACAAATGGGGCAATACTCTAATGCAATTGAATTTTTAAAAAAAGCAATTTCTATAAATCCCAAGCAATATGACAGTCATTCGAATCTAGGTAATGCTTTTATTGAATCTAATCAATATAATGAAGCTATAATGGCCTATGATAATGCACTTAAATTAAAACCAAATAATCCAAAAGATCTTTGTAATAAAGGTATTGCATTAAATAAGTTAAAAAAACATCAAGAAGCCATAAATTGTTTTGATAAAGCATTGGAATTAAGAATTGATTTTGTTAAGGCTCACATTAATAAAGGATTTTCTTTAGTTGAAATTGGAGAAATTGACGAGGCTGTCAAAATTTATGAAAGATTAATTTTATTAGATCCATTAAATATTGAAGCTTATACTAATTTGGGCTTGGCTAAAATGCATTTAAATGAATATGAAAATGCAATTGAGAATTTTGATAAGACTTTAGATATTAAACCAGATATGACAAACTCTTTTATTAATAAAGGAGTTGCATTAATAAAGCTTGGAAAAATTGATTTAGCTTTCGAGTGTTTCCAAAGATCTGTTGATGTTGATCCTCATTCTGCTCTGACACACTACAACTTAGGTGTAACTCAATCAACAATTGGATATTTTGATAAGTCAATAAATTGTTTTAATAAAGCTATTGAAATCAATCCAGAATATGCTGATGCATATTCTGGTCGTGCTGTTGTTGAAATTCTACAAGGTAAATATGAAGATGCCGTAGATAGTTACAAAACTGCAATCAAAATTGATCCAAATAATCCAGGGTATTATCTAAATCTTGGAAATGCTTTAACTGAATTAAGACGATACGACGAATGTTTAGCAAGCTACGATAGGGCAATTGAATTAAAAATAGATTATGCTTCAGCTTATGCTAATCGTGGATTTGTATTGCTCACTTTTTTGAATGATCCTAAAGGCGCATTAGTTTTTTTTGAAGTTGCTCTGGGGCTTAAACCAGACTTTACTGAAGCCCTTATTAATCAAGGTCAAGCATATAGTCAATTGGAGTTGCATGATAAAAGTTTAAATAGTTATCTTCGAGCGCTTGAAATTAATCCGGAAGCACCATTCGTAATTGGTAAATGCTTGCACCATAAAATGAAAATCGCTCAATGGGATAATTTATTTGAAGGAATAGAAATTTGTAAGTCACTTTTTCATAAAGGTATACCTGCTGCAGTTCCATTTGAGTCGTTAGTAATTTTTGATGATCCGGAGATTCATTTTCTTTCTGCAAAATTTACAAATGATTTAAAACATGAAAATATTTTAAAGCCTAAAGATTTTTTAAAAAGAAAAAATAAAGAAAAAATACGTATAGGTTATTATTCGGCAGATTTATATTATCATCCAGTTTCCATTTGGTTAGCGGAGCAAATAGAGAATCATGATAGAAATAAATTTGAATTATATGCATTTTGTCTTCAATCCTTAGAAGATCCTATGAGAACGCGACTAGAAGAAGCTTTTGATCATTGGATAGAAGTTGAAAACATGTCTGATGCTCAGATTACAAGTCTTTCTAGAGATTTAGAAATTGATATTGCTATAGATCTAAATGGACATACGGCGCATAATAGGCCTAGAATATTTTCAGCACGCGCTGCGCCTATTCAAGTAAGTAGTTTAGGGTATCCTGGAACAATGGCCGTCGACTACATTGACTACTTTATTTGCGATAAATATTATATGACTGAAAATATGAGAAAATATTTCAGCGAAAAGATAGCTTTCGTACCATGCCCTTACACTTATGACAGACAAAGAAAAATTAGTAATGATTCATTAACTAGATTAGAATTTGATTTACCTGAAAATTGTTTTGTATTTACATGTCAAAACACATATCAAAAAATTATGCCAGAAGTTTTTGCCATTTGGATGGATATTCTAATTGCTGTACCAAAAAGTGTTTTATGGTTAGCTGATCAATATCAAATTGGTAAAGATAATTTAATAAAAGAAGCTCAGCTAAAAGGGGTTGCCAGCAATCGTTTAATTTTTAATAAACGTTATCTGGTGCCCAAAGATCAAGAACAAATTAGGATAAGTAGATATTTAGCTAGTTATAAGTTAGCTGATTTATTTTTGGATACTTGGCCATATAATGCTGGTACTACTGCGGTTGATGCACTATGGGCTGGACTGCCAGTACTTACAAAAGAAGGTTTATCTAGTGGAGCAAGAATGGCTGGTAGCGCTTTAAATGCTATTGAAATGCCAGAATTAATTGCAAAAAATCAAAATGAATATAAAAATTTAGCAATAAGATTTGCAAAAGATGAAGAATATTCAAAGCAAATTAAAGATAAACTGAGGCATAATATTCTAACTACCAAGCTTTTTGATCCAGTTGGTAATACTAAAGTAATTGAAAAGGCTTATATTGAAATGGTTAGCCGCTATCATGCAGGACAAAACCCAGAAGATATTTATATAAAGAATTGAGTTTTCCTTAATTTATTAGAAAAGTGTAATTTATGAAAGCAGTGATACTTGCAGGTGGTTTAGGTACCCGCATTTCCGAAGAGACAGACCTCAAGCCCAAGCCAATGATTGCAATAGGTGGAATGCCTATTCTTTGGCATATTATGAAAACGTATTCTCATCATGGCATCAACGAATTTATTGTTTGCTGTGGATACAAAGGCTATGTGATCAAAGAGTATTTTGCCAATTACTTTTTGCATATGTCCGATGTGACATTCGACATGTCAGACAACCGTATGACTGTACACAACCAAAATGCTGCCCCATGGAAAGTCACCTTGATAGACACCGGGGCTCAAACAATGACTGGAGGGCGCCTTAAGCGTGTGGCAGAGTATCTCAGGGGTGAGGACATTTTTTGTCTCACTTATGGTGACGGTGTCAGCGATATCAATATCACAGAGCTAATTGCTTTTCACAAAGCCCAGCAAGTCAAAGCCACTTTAACTTCAGTTGCACCACCAGGACGTTTTGGCGCGCTTGATATTCAAGGTCATAAAGTAATGAGCTTTCAAGAGAAGCCACAGGGGGATGGTGCCAAAATCAATGGTGGCTTCTTCGTGCTTTCGACTGAGGTGATCAATTACATATTGGACGACCAAACCATATGGGAGCGAGAGCCATTAGAGAGGTTGGCTAAAGAAGGCAATTTGGCTGCTTTTCAGCACCATGGCTTTTGGCAACCCATGGACACCTTGCGAGACAAAATTTACCTTGAAGAGCTTTGGCAAAGTGGAAAAGCTCCTTGGAAGGTCTGGTCGTGAGGGCGGTTTTTTGGCGCGGCAAACGCGTATTTTTGACCGGGCATACCGGCTTCAAAGGCAGTTGGCTATCTCTTTGGTTAGAAAGCTTGGGCTCTGAAGTTACAGGTTTCTCTCTGGCCCCTCCAACCACACCCAATTTGTTTGAGGTGGCTAATGTGGCAAGGGGCATGACGTCGTACATATCAGACATACGTGATCTTTCCTCTCTTCAAAAAGCCATGCACGAAGCAAAACCGGAAATTGTGATCCATATGGCCGCCCAACCCTTGGTTCGCAAATCGTACTCAGACCCCGTCGAAACTTTCGCCACCAACGTGATGGGGACTGTCAATTTATTGGAATCAGTGCGTCAAACACCCTCAGTCAAAGCTGTGGTGGTTGTCACTACCGACAAGTGTTATGAAAACAAAGAATGGCCCTGGGGCTATCGTGAAACCGAGCCTATGGGCGGTTACGACCCTTACAGCAGCAGTAAAGGATGTGCTGAACTGATTACTGCCGCCTACCGCCGCTCTTTTTTTCAGCAACACGATATAGGAGTGGCATCCGCTAGGGCTGGCAACGTCATTGGCGGTGGTGACTGGGCAGAAGACCGCCTGGTTCCAGACATACTCAAAGCTTTTGAAGAAAACCGAGCTGTATCTATTCGCAACCCTCAATCAACTCGTCCTTGGCAACACGTGCTAGAACCACTAAGCGGCTACCTTACTTTGGCTGAACACCTTTATGAACAAGGGCAAGCATTTTCAGAGGGGTGGAACTTTGGCCCAAATGATGATGATGCCCGGCCAGTCCAATGGATTGTTGAGAAACTGGTCAGCAACTGGGGTAAAGACGCAAGTTGGCAACTAGACATGGGTCAGCACCCCCATGAAGCCAACTACCTAAAGCTTGATACATCTAAAGCCAAAGTACGATTAGGATGGCGACCTTCATGGAATTTGCAAACTGCCCTACAAAACATTACTTTGTGGCAACGCGCATGGCTTGGTCAAGAGGATATGAAAAAAGTGTGTCTTTCTCAGATTCTTCAATACAGTATTGACATGATCTCAAAAGAGAAATGAGAAGTTCAGTTGATTAATGGACCAAAGTTCAGACTTTAAAATTTCGTAATCTGATCTTTTTTATTTTCACTAAATGCCAACCCTTCTAATTACCGGTGGTACTGGGTTTTTCGGACGAGCGATCTTGCATCACTTGGGGTCTTTAAGGCTCCCAAGCGGAAGCATGACTTTTGAAAAAGTAACGGTAGTTTCTAGATCGCCCGACAAATTCATACAGAAATATCCATCACTTGTGAATAAGCCTTGGATTATTTTGCATAAAGGAGATGTTCTCTTTCCAAGTACGCTTCCTCAAAATGGAAACTACGATTTCATTATGCATGCTGCTACAGACTCGACAGATATCGCAACTTTGACACCGCTCCAAAGCTACAAACAAATTGTCGATGGCACCGAGAACATGTTGAAATTTGCAGCCACTTGCGGTGCCCACCGATTTTTATTGACAAGCTCAGGCGGCGCCTATGGCCCCCAACCGGCGGAGTTGGAATTGATCCCTGAAACACATAACGCCATGCCAGACCCATTAAATCCATTCAATGCATATGGTGTTGCCAAACGACAAGCTGAGCACTTATGCGCACTGTATGGACAACAATATGGCATTGAGACAGTAATAGCTCGGTGCTTTGCTTTTGTGGGGTCAGACTTACCAAGGGATGCCCATTTTGCAATTGGAAACTTCATACGTGATGCCCTTGAAAGACCTGAAATAACCGTCAATGGGAATGGGAGCCCTATTAGGTCTTACATGTATCAGACTGACCTTGCGCATTGGCTTTTAGCCCTGCTGCAACACGGTGCTGCTGGTAATGCATACAACGTGGGCTCAGATGAGGCTATAAGCATTGCTGATTTAGCTGGCCTTGTCAGGGACATTTTGTCGCCTGAAAAAAGGATTCATTTAAAAGGTGAAGCGCTTGCCGACAATGCGTATCGAAATAGATACATACCAGATATTGCTAAAGCAAAAAAGGATCTGGGGCTTGAATTAACAGTTCCACTTGCAAATGCAATTAGGTTAAGTGTTAACGGATAACTTGCGAGATTAAAGTTGACGCCTTTTAATGGTTAACAATTCTGTAATGTTTGTTTTTCATAAGAATAACAAGACGTTGCTATCATGTTGAAAACCAATTAATTAAATGGCAACCATCTCGTCAAGACTTGCTGGGCTTACCAAGCCCTTGGCTCAAGCCGGCGTGCCGGTGATGGTCCTGCTTATCCTGGTCATGATGCTGGTGCCCCTGCCGGCGCTCCTGCTAGACCTGCTTTTCACGCTCAACATTGGCATGGCCATCATGGTGTTGATAGCCGCCTTGAACGTCAAAAACTTCAAGGACTTTGTCTCTTTTCCCACGCTCTTGCTCATTACCACCCTCATGCGTTTGTCGCTCAATGTGGCTTCTACGCGCATTGTGTTGTTAAACGGCCACTCTGGCACCGATGCTGCAGGCAAGGTCATTGAGTCGTTTGGGCAGTTCCTGATTGGGGGCAATTTCACGGTGGGAGTGGTGATTTTTATCCTGATCACCATCATCAACTTTGTGGTCATTACCAAGGGCTCGGGGCGTGTGGCCGAGGTGTCAGCCCGCTTTGCCTTGGACTCTATGCCCGGCAAGCAAATGGCCATTGATGCTGACATGAATGCGGGCCTTATTAAGCAAGAGGAGGCCAAGCAGCGGCGTCAAGAAGTAGCGCAAGAGGCTGACTTCTTTGGTTCGATGGACGGTGCTTCTAAGTTTGTGCGCGGCGATGCCGTGGCAGGTATTCTGATTTTGGTGATCAACCTCATTGGTGGTTTGATCACCGGCATGATTACGCACAACCTGAGCTTCAGTAAGGCTCTCACCATTTACGGCACGCTTACCATTGGCGATGGCTTGGTAGCGCAGGTGCCAGCGCTCATTATTTCTACGGCTGCAGGTATTTTGGTCACGCGGGTGGCCACCGAGGACGATTTCTCTGAGCAGCTTTCCAAGCAGATGAGCAGCAATCAAAATGCTTTGTTCATTGCGGCGGGTGTATTGGGACTCTTGGGTGTGTTGCCTGGCATGCCGCACACCACCTTCGTGCTGTTTGCGCTGTTGTTTGCCGGCTTGGCTTACATGATCAAACGCAAAGCGGCCAATGTGGTGAGTGACGCAGCAGCCCTTAATAAAACCGACGAAGCTCGACAAGAGTTGGGTTGGACCGATGTGCCGGTGGTAGAGCCCCTGTGCCTAGAGTTGCCTTACCGCCTCATTCCCATGGTGGACAAAGGTGAAGACAGCGACCTGATCAAGCGCATCAGGGCCATTCGGCGCAAGTTCATTACCGACATGGGTTTCCTAACCCCCTCGGTGCACATTCGTGACAATTTGCAAATGCCACCTGAAACGTATCGTTTCTTAATTTATGGCGGTGAAGTGGGGCGCGGCCAGTGCTTGCCCGACAGGCTGTTGGCCATTGCGCCCGAAGGCGTTGACCCCATGCCAGGCTTGCAAATTCGCGACCCCTCCTTTGGCATGCCTGCCACTTGGATTGAAACCAGCAGCCGAGAATTTGCCATCAGCCGTGGGCACACAGTGGTGGAGCCTGCCGTGGTCATGGCCACGCACCTAGATACGCTAATTCACCGCCACGCTTCAGAGCTGTTGGGCCGACAAGAGACACAAGAACTCTTGGACCACTTCAAGGGCAGCTTTCCCAAGCTGGTGGAAGATGTGGTGCCCAAGGTGGTGCCTTTGGCTTTGCTTCAGCGTTTGCTTCAGTTATTGCTAGAAGAAGGCATCAATATCAAAGACTTGAGAACCATTCTGGAAGTGGCCTCAGAAAATGCGCCCAAAAACCCCGATCCTTTGGACATTTTGCCCATGGTGCGCCAAGCCCTGCGCCGTACCATTGTTCAAAACGCATTGGGCAGTGGTCAGCAAGCCCGAGTATTGGGCGTCCAGCCAGAGTTTGAGCGCCTGATTGAGCAGGCCATTGGCACTGCCGCCGTAGCGCCCGATGGTGTCATCGAACCCTCCCTCATGCGCCTGTTGGTGCAAGAAATTTCCACCCATGTGGACGACATGGAGGCCAAAAACCTGCCTCCAGTGATTGTCTGCAACCCCCGCACACGACTGACTTTTGCAAGAATTGTGAAGAAAATTCGCAGTCAGGCCCATGTGTTGGCTATGACAGAATTGCCCTTAGACACGCAGCTCACGTTTGAAAAATTCTTGTGTTCGCAGGCAAGCGCTGGCTAAATCTCATATAAACACTGATAAATTTAATTTAGCGAAATAAATCTCTCAAATGGTCCCCCACAAAATCATTGCAGCCACCACCACAGAAGCGCTCAAGCTGGTTCGCGAGCAAGTGGGTGGCGATGCTTTGGTTTTGTCCACCAGGGATACAGCTGAGGGCGTTGAAATTGTGGCCATTTCACCAGAAGCGCTGGCCAAGATGTCGCAGCGACCGGAGGTCAAAGTGGCACCAGTTGCGAGCACAGCCGCAAATGCCTCAGCTTCAAATTCAAGCCAGTTAAATAACGCAAGCAGTGCAAACAACGCAAGCAGTTTCAATGCACCTTCACCGGCTTCTGCAACTGGCGTATTCAAGTCACCAGGCACAGGCTATTCAAATAACATTTCAGCACCTTCATTCAGTGGCTCGGCCCCAGAAGACAAACGCGTCGACAAATTGTTGGCTGAGTTCTCTGAGGTGAAGCAACTGCTTCAAACCCATTTGTCTGCCCGCGCATGGGATGACATGCAAGCGCAGTCCACAGAAAAAGCGGAAGCTCTGCGGGTGTTGCTCAATGCAGGTTTTTCTCCACAGTTGTGTGGCGAAATTGCGGACCAACTTAGCGCACAAGGCTCTTCCGATCTTCCTTTGATGGACCGCTTGCAATCATTGCTTGAATCCAAAATTCAAACGCTAGATCCTCTATCTGTGTTTGACCCAGGTGGTGTGTTCGCCTTCATCGGCCCCACAGGCGTAGGCAAAACTACGGCCATTGCCAAAATCGCAGCGCGCTGTGTTTTGCGCTATGGCCGCGACCAATTGGCCTTGCTTACCACCGACACTTTTAGAATTGGCGCGCAAGAGCAATTGAAGGTTTACGCCAAAATCATTGGTGTGCCCGTGGTGTCTTTGCGTGACAGCGATGACTTAGCTTCTAAGCTTAGCAGCATGAAAGATCGCCGCGTGATCTTGCTAGACACCGCCGGTGTGAGCCAGCGCGATACGCAAATGCTGGAGCAATCACAACTCTTGTTAGAAGGTGCCCCTGCCCTTAAGCGCATTTTGGTGATGAGCAGCACCACCGATTTGCGCACGCAAGAAGATGTGATATTGATGTACCAAATGGCCGAGAAAAATGAAAAGTCTCGCGCTGTGACTGCGGCCATCATTACCAAAACCGATGAGGCTGCCCAAATTGGCCCCGTGCTAGATTGCCTCATTCGCCATCAGTTGCCACTCATGTTCTTGGCCAACGGTCAGCGCGTACCCGAAGACTTGAGTCAAGCCAATACCGCCTACCTAAGCCACAGAGCTTTGCGCCCGCGCATGCTGTCTAGCAGGTTGAACATTCCAGACGATCAAATTCCTGTTCACATGGCCGATCAATTGAACGACTGGATCAAGGCTTCATGAGCGAGCCCGCCACACTGAACGGGCTCAAAGACCAAGCCGATGGTCTGAGAGAGCTGTTTGGTCAATCACCGCCGCCAGTGCATGTGGTGTGCTGCCCCAGCCGGCCTTCGCTGGCTTTGTCATTGGTCAGTGAGTTAACCCAAAGCTTGGTGTCTTTAGAGCGCACTGTCATGTGGGTGGATGAAATTGATTTTGCCAACCGCGAGCAGTGGCCCTTGCCCTGCAAAGTCAAGTTTGATTTGTCAAAAACTTTGCAAGGCTTTGTAGATTTGGACCAAAGCGTCACGCCTTTGAAGCCCACGCTTTGGTATGGCTTGTCTTTGCACACTGGCCGCATTCAAGACAGCGTGCAAACTTTGTCAGATCGTTTGATGCGAAGCGGTGTAGAGTTTGACACCATCATTGTCTCAACGGCCGCTCTCAAGGCAGAAAGTTTCAAACACTATGGCCCGCGCATCCACTGCACCGCCTTAACGGGTTGCGAGTCGGCTGAACTGAATCAAACCTTTGAGTGGTTGGCTCAAACCCAAGATCAAACGCCCGTGGTGTCTTGGGGCTTGGTGTTGGCCGGCGAAGCAGGAACCTCTGAAAACACAGTGGGCTGGGCTGAAGAAAAAGTTCAAAGCAATTTGGGCCTCAATGTGAAAGTGCTGGGCCACATTGACACATCAGTGGCCAAACTGCCTTTACACAGTGGCTGGCAAAGATGGCCCGAATTGACTGCTAAACTTAGCAACCACCTTTTGATTCACTAGCATGCCGCCTAAGTATCAACAAGATCTGGGCGAGCAGCTCAAACAATACCAACCGCTTGTGCGGCGGATTGCTTCGCGCATTGGCTCTAAGTTGCCTGCCAATGTGATGCTGGACGACTTGATTCAAGAAGGCATGACGGGCTTGCTTGATGCATTGCAACGTTATGTGCCGCAACAAAACCAGAGCTTTGAGGCTTATGCCAGCATGCGCATTCGTGGCGCCATTTACGATGCTTGCCGTAAAGAAGACATCTTGCCGCGCAACCAACGCGACCAACTTGATTTGCTGGAAAAAGTAACTAGGCGCTTGGAGCACACTTTGGGCAGGCTGCCCACGGAGCTAGAAATCGCCAAAGAAGCGGGTGTGTCGATTGACGATTATTTTGTGGTCATTGATACCTTCGTGAATGTGATGCCCATTGACGATGTGCCAGAGAATTTACTGCCGACAGACTTTTCTGCAGACCCATTAGAGAAGGTGTCGGGCCAACAATTTTTAGGTCAGGTGGTAGATATTTTAAAAACGCTGCCAGAAAAGCAGCGCTTGGTCATGGCTTTGCATTACCAAGAAGATTTGTCTTATCGAGAAATTGCGGCGGTGTTAGACCTGACGCCTGGCCGTATTAGCCAACTTCACACGCAGGCCATGATTTCAATTCGGGCATTGCTCAACATAGAGCTGAACACTTAATTGAAAAATCGGCTGAGGTTTGCTTGAGCTATCAAATTGAGCTCTGAGCTCTGGGCTTAGGCTTTAAAGGTGTGAATTTAGAATTTGCCAAGCAATTGGCCACCACCCAAAAACGAAACACCGCCTTCGCTTGAATAAGTAGCGCCGGCAGAAGACTGCGCGGCATAAGCTTGTAGCGCCGCATTGCGCTGCATGGCCAAGCGAATAAGTTCGCCATTAAGCTGATGGTCGGAACGGGCCTGTGCTAGGCGATCGTTCAATTGCTTTTGTTGCTCTTGGGGGTAGGTGGCAATCAGTTGTTTTAAACCGTCTACGCCACCGGGATGATTTTCTAGGCCTTTCAGGGCCATTTGACTGTTCAGGATGGCCGTTTCAAGGCCGGGCAATGCGTGATTTTCTAAAGTAATGCGCAACTCATTCACGGCCAGTGCCACTTGCTCTACCAGGGCGTGAGTGCTTTCAAATGTCATGCAGCGTTGCTAGGGGCTTGTGCTTTACTTGCGGCCTGCGCGAACCGCAGCCACTGCATCACCCAACAAGTTGCCAGCCACTTTGTTGTAGTCAATTTCAAACGTGCCATCGGCCAAGCGTTGGCGAATTTCTTTGACCAATGCAATGTCTAGCTTGTCGCCTGCATGGGCTTGAGCTGCCGCATTGGCGCCGGCGCTGGTTTGTGCCGCCACAGCCGTGTCGCTGATGCCAATTCGAACGGCTGGCTCAGATTTGTTGGTTGTAAGTTGCTGCAAAGACGCAGCAGTGGGCCCACCCTTTAGGTTAGGCGCCTTGGGTTGCCCCAATCCACGAATGTCGTTTTTAATCACCATGATTTACCTCATTCCATCACAACTTCAACCAAGCCCTGCGAAACCGCGGTGCCTTGGATTATTTTGCCATCAGAAATACGTACTTTAACTGATGCCCCCAAAGCCGCGTCAGCCAGAGCCTGACCTGACGCATCGATTGCAAATCCGCGGCCCACAATAGCCACACGAACTTGGTCTCCCGATTTGATTACGGACATTTGCCGAAAATCGTTTAGTCGAAGGGGGTTTCCGGCCTGTTGAGCCCGGCTAAGCTCCATGTTTTTGAGCAAATCTGGGCTGTCCACCATGCTGTCACCCATCTTGGAAAGGTCGCCATCCACCCATTTCCAGTCGCTGGGAGTCAGAATTTGCCCAGGCTTTAAGGGCCTGGCGGCCGCCAAATACCGGCCCTTGACCATTACATACAGGCTAACCGGCCTGGCCCATACCCGGCCTGACTCACACCTCAAATTCAAAATCAGCTTGCCCCAAGCCTTGTCTTTTCTTAAAAGCTCTACATTGGGTTTTTTAGCGCAAACCGGAAATTCGAGCTTGCTCGGCTCCCACTGGATGCTGAACTCTTGCCCTTCTAAAGAAGGATGTTGGTCTAGAAAATGTTTTACGGCATCTTCTGCCTGAACGCTTAATGCGGCGTGGGCGGGGCTGGCCAAGCAAAAAGCCAAACAGAAAATAGATAACAAAGTACGCATAAGTTAGCCGCTTAATCCACGCTCAGGCCATGCTCAAGCAATAATAAATTTCACCCATGGCGTCCAAAGCCACCCCTGATACACCCTCAGGTTTGGGAATATCTGGCGGTACCGCAAAAATATTCATATTTTGAGCAGGCAACACGCGCTCTATTTGAAGGGTTTGGTTGGCCAGACCAGAACACACAGTGAGCAGGCCCGCAAAGCCAGTGCCTTCGGCATGCGGGTCAAACTGAATGAACTGCCCAGAGCCCACCGCATAGCGCTGGCCATTTTGAACATAAGGCGTCATGCGCATGCGCGAAAGGCTGCATGGAAACACCAAGCGATAGCCATCGGGCAAGCGCTTCACGTGGCCGGCCACAGCCGCCATGCATTGCCCCAGCTTTTGAAAATCTTCGTTGCTTAAGTTCAAACCCAGCCAGTCCATGTAAATGGTGAGGCTCCTAGACTGCGCCTGAATGCTACCAGCCTGAGCACCCAATTCTCTTAAGGGGTCTAGCAAGTCCAGCAAAGGGCTGTCAAGCCAAACGTCTTGCATGGCTTGCGCCGACATGGGAAACAGTTGCGACAAAGGCACTTGGCCCACGCGCAAAGTCCAGTCTTGCAACTCACTGAGCAGGGCGTCCATTTGCACCACGGTGCGCTCGTCGTCCCGCTGGTTCACAATGCGAGCGTTTTGAATCAGGCTCAGGCCTTTCATGCGCATGGCTTTAAAACCGGGGTCGGCTTGGCCTAGCAGTTGCGCTTGGGTGCTCTTGGGTGCCACAGCTTCAAAGCTGCTAAGCGATGCTGTGTCGCGCGATACCAATACTTGAAGCCTCGAAGCCCAAGGGCCAAACACTTTGAGCTGTTCGTCGGGCTCCAGAATTTGACCCAGTTGAATGTCTTTCAGTGCACTGGCCACATTGGGCAGCAAACCTTGCGCGACATCTAAAACACTGGGTTGCCCAAGCGTGAGTTGCCGTGCCACGTCTTCCACCAAGCTGGCTGCGGTGTCTAGGCCCAACACCGACAATGCACCCGACAAATCGCGCGCATACAAAGCGCCCTGCTGCATGTCGACAGAGCCCACTTGAATGCTGCGAGTTAAACCCTGCAGGCTAAGCTCGGCATCGGACACCACCAAAGACAAATGGTCAAACTGATGGGTTGCCATGCGGCCTCCCTTTAACTTGTTCATTGGCTCTTTGCTCGTTGGCTGTATCAAAGCGTTTGCCATCAGGCACATCTTCCACGGCCACTTGCAATTTGTTAGAGAGGTCCCGCAGTTGTTGGGTCATGCGCTTGACCGAATTTTTCAGGTTCGAAATTTGTGACATCATGGCCACCACTTCTTGGTCGTTGCCCACGGCATCGGTTTGATGCAAATGCTCTTTGAGCAGGGCAAATGAGCGACCCAAATCGGAGGCAGTAATTAACACGGTTTGAATACCTTCGGCCGTGAAGGCCAAGTCGTACACCAGGTTTTCGTGGGTGGCACCAGAGCAAAATTGCAGGTGAATATTCAGAAGCTTCTCGCGCAAAAGCATGAGCTCACTTTCTAAGTCGGATTGCATGCGCGCAGCAGCACGCCAGGCTTGATCTTCTAAAGATTTTTCTGGCGATTCCACGGGCGTGTTCATGGTTTGCTGTAGCAACTTAGATTGATCTAACAGTCGGTTGAACTCAGCTATCAGTTCTTCTTGTTGGTTGATAGAAGCAGCGAGTGGCTGAGTGACATCGCGCAATGTATTTTCTAATTGCTGCGTGAGGGAAAGCCATTTTTGCGACAAGACTTTCAAATGTTGCTGACTAGCAGTGTGCGCAGCCGAAAACACCGCCAGGCCCATGATCAACAATGACATGGCACCCATCAAGCCTTCTGCGGCATTGCCAGGAAAAGCCAATTGCGACCAAGAAAAAGGTGCTGGCGCAACAATCACTTTGGGCACAGGCGGCAGCTGTTCAAGCGAAGCCAGCAAGCGCTCATGAGCTGTAAACACTTTGCTCATTTGTTCATCGCTTGAGCGAATGGTTTGCATCAAGTTGTTGGCATTCAATGCGGTCAAAAGCGTTTGAGCCGCCTTGGCCTGTGC
>CANFJC010000025.1 GCA_947447245.1 Comamonadaceae bacterium | reverse complement strand
CGATACAGTACCCATCAATCATGGCCAGCGTGGGCTTGTTCAGATTTTTCAAGGCCTGCGTGCCTTCTTGGGCCACCGCATCGTAAACTTGGGTGGCCTCAGCAGAGTTGCGCTGCTGGGCAAATTCCGAAATATCTGCGCCCGACACAAAGGCCTTGTCCCCTGCCCCATGCACCACCACCACGCGAATTTCGTCATCGTGTGCAAAGTCGTTCGCAATGTCCGCCAGTCCTTGCCACATTTCCAATGACACAGCGTTGTGGCGGGCCGGGTTGTTAAAGGTAATCCAGCCAACATGTTTGTCTTTGCGCGCAAGCATCTTGTCTGTTTTCAAAGGGACCATATTTTGACTCCAAGGGTGTTGCCAACAATTATGTTCGGCGGCTGAATGCTACGCGGTTGCCTATGCGACAAGCCTGATGGTTTGTACCAATCAACGATGGTAACGCTTATGTAATCATTGCGGATAACCGTATCGATGAAGGACAAGCATGAAGATCGTCATTGCGCAAATGAATCACGAGACGAACACGTTCTCGCCGGTGCCAACGCCCATTGGCCGATTTGCCAGGGGAAGCTCACTGCCTCTGGAGGGAGAAGCCGCCATCAGCGCCAATCGAGGTACGGGCACCGCCATAGGTGCATTCATTGAACTTTCTGAGCAGGCCGGTGCCACCATCACAGTGCCGGTTTCTGGCCATGCTTGGCCCAGCGGCCCTGTCGAAGATCAAGCCTACGAGTACATGTGCAGCCGAATTTGCGATGCTGTTGCCCAAGGCTGTGACGCCATCCTGCTAGATTTGCACGGTGCCATGGTGACTCAAAGCTATTCTGATGGTGAAGGTGAACTGCTTGCACGCCTGCGTCGCATCGCGCCGCACACACCCATCGGTGTGGCCCTGGACATGCATGCCAATGTCTACCCGGCGATGGTCGAAAACGCTGACGTGATTGCGGGCTTTCAGACCTATCCGCATGTCGACGTTTACCAAACTGGTCGACGTGCAGGGGCCGCACTTTTTTCAATGCTGGCCGGTAAAGCAATGCCTTCCATGGCTTGGGGGCAGCGGCCCATGTTGCCTCACGTGATGCGTCAGTCCAGCCTTGACTCGCCCAACCGTGAAATTCAAGAACGCGCAGCTGAAATGGAAAGACAAGGCGCGCTGTGTGCCAGCTTGTTCGTCGGATTTCCCCATGCCGACATCGTGAATGCGGGACTGTCGGCGGTGGTGGTGACTGACAACGACCCTGCGCTGGCGAAGCGCTGGTGTGACGAGTTGCTCGACATGGCATGGAAAGACCGCGCCAAATGGGTTTATCAGGTGGAACCCCTTGAGAAGTCCCTCGCCCGTGCGCGAGCAAACGATCCCAATGCAAGCCCAGGCCCAGTGGTCCTACTAGACCACTACGACAACGCCGCCTCCGGCGGTACGATGGACACGATGGCCGTGCTGGATGGCATTCTCCAATGTGGCCTTGAAGATGTGGCGGCGTTTGCGGTATTTGATCCACAGGCTGTCAGCGAAATGCAGAAGGCTGGATTGGGTGCGCAAATCACACTCATGCTTGGTGGAAAGTTAGACATGCCAAGCCTAGGTCTGAAGGGACAAGCTCTCAAGGTCAGCGGAACTGTGAAACACCTGTCTGACGGCCGCTTTGTGAACCGCGGACCCATGTCAAAAGGGGTTCAGATGGACATGGGGCCTACCGCCGTTCTGGATACAGGAAAAGTAGAGATCGTGGTGATCTCGCGCCAACAAGAGCCCAATGACATTGAATGTTTTGCGTCTCAGGGCATTGATCCAAGCAAGAAGCGCTTTTTGATGCTAAAGAGCCGAGTGCACTGGCGCGCGGGATTTGGTGATTTGGCAAGTTCAATTGTCGAATGCGCAGGGGTAGGCGTCTGTACTTCTGACTTCAGCGTGCTTGACTTCCAACATGTTCGACGACCTATCTACCCTCTTGACCTCGATACTCAAGCTTCTTCAAATTAAGCGCTGGCGAAGCACATTTGAGTTTGCAACGCCTAGCTAGCTTCTTACGCCGATGTCAATTTGTGCATCCAGTGGTGACTCAACTTTGCGCGTCCATACTGAATGTCTGTGAGCTTCTCACGAAGAGACAGACTGACACTGCTTGCGCCAACGTTCGGGGTACTGTAAGCAAATGTGTGGCTTTTTAAAACACTGATGGGAAAAAGCACTGCGGCTGTGCCGCAGGCGAATAATTCCGTGATGTCGCCAGTCGCTAGACCTGTTCTCACTTCTTCTAAACTGATTTGACGCTCTTCAACGCGATGGCCATCGGCCCTTGCAATATCAATGATGCTCTGACGTGTCACGCCCGCCAAGATGCTGTCGCCCAATGCGGGTGTCGCAAGCGAGCCATCTTTAAAGACTGTAAAAATATTCATGCCACCAAGCTCTTCGAGATACTGACCCTGTTGCGCATCTAAAAACAAAACCTGAGCGCAGCCGTTTTGTCGTGCTTCTTGAAGCGGCGCCAATGAGCCCGCATAGTTGCCCGCGCACTTGGCGTAGCCGGTGCCTCCTTTGGCGGCGCGAGTGTGGTGGGCAGAAACCCAAATCGGTATGGATGACACACCGTTTTCAAAGTAGGGCCCGGCTGGACTGGCAATCACATAAAAGGCAACTTTTTCAGCGCCGCGAACACCTAAAAAACTTTCATCTGCAATCATGAATGGACGCAAATAAAGACTGGTTTCCGGTGTTTGCGAAAGCCACTTTGCATCGATGGCAACAAGTTTCTGAATCGACTGAAGAAATAAATCTTTGGGCAATTCAGGCAGGCCCAATCGCTGTGCAGACTTGGCAAAGCGTGCTGCATTGAGCTCAGGTCGAAAGGCCCAAATCGAACCATCGGCGTGCTGATAAGCTTTAAGTCCTTCAAAAATAGCTTGCGCATAATGCAGCACCAAGGAGGCCGGATCGAGCATCAAAGGGCCATAGGGCATGATGCGCGGCGCATGCCAGCCTTTGTCTAAAGTCCAATCAATGGCGACCATGTGGTCAGTGAAGTGCTTCCCAAAACCGGGCTTCGACAAAATCTTTTCACGATCGCCATCGGACATGGGGCGAGTTGAAGTTTCAATGCTGAATTCACTTGAGGGAAGATGGGTCGAAGTCAAAACAATTCCTTTTAAGTCTTTGGGTGTTACGTTAGGATGGTATGAGTAATTTCCACCCATCAAGAGGTCATTGGTGAAAAAGCTTGTATGTTTCTCGATGCTTGCACTTGCACTGTCTGCTCCGCACTTTGCTGGAGCTCAAGACTAACCCATTTTTAGAAATCAAACTGATTTCTAAAAATTTAAAGGGCTAGTGATGATCACATCGTCTTAAATAATGTTCGCTTCAAAATATGGGCGATTGTTGATCACGCGACTCCAAGCAAACGCACTCAAATCAAGGGTTCGGAATTCGCCATAAGTCACCAGTTCAGACAAAGCTCGCCCAATGGCAGGCGAATGCTGCAAGCCATGCCCACTGAATCCATTTGCGAACAGCAAGTTGTCAATTTCGGGGTGTGCGCCCAAAATGACATTTTGATCAAGCGTGTTCATATCGTAATGGCCTGCCCAACTGCGCTTGAGTCGCAAGGCCTCAAATCCAGGCACACGCGCTGCAAGAATGGGCCAGAGAACTTCTTCAAATAAGTGATGCTGAATGAGGAAGTCATCGCATGGCACATCATCTTCTGAGCTGGGTGCAATGCCGCATAGAAAGCCTTCGCCTTCAGGCCGAAAATACGCCCCAGACGGATCAATCACCATCGGACAGTTCTCCAATTTGGCGCTGCTGGTGAAATAAAAAATGGTCCTTTTGCGAGCTTCAACGGGTAGCTCAATGCCAGCTGTTTGGGCTAGCGCAGATGCGCCTGTACCACTGGCATTGATAAGCGTATCAAATCGGATTTGAGTACCGTCTGTCAATTGAGCTGAAATAATTTTCCGGCCTGATCTATGTAATTTCTCTACACGCGCCTGCATGTAATTCACGCCTAAGGAGATGGCCTTTTTGCGAAAGCCTTGCATCAACCCATAGGCATCTAGCCATCCCTCTCCACTGTTTCCAATAGAAGCCGCCGAAATGTCATCCACATTCATCCATGGGCATCGAGCGCTCAATTCAGCAGGCGTTAGAAGGCTGACGTCAACATTTTCTGATTTTTGAACCGCATGGTTAGATTGCAAAGTGCTTAGCCCGTCTGGGGTAGCCAAAAACAGGTAACCACGCTCTTTGAAGTTAACCGCTGGCACTTCATCATCTATTGCAAGGTACTGCGCTATGTTTTTTAAGAACGCACTGCCAAACTGGGAAAGCTTGATATTCTCAGGATTTGAAAACTGATGCCGTATCGAGGCGGCTGAAAGTGCAGTTGCAGATTTTTCATATGAAAAATCTTGTTCGATCACATGAATATTGCCTTTGAAGTCTGGCTGCGAAGCCAGAAAAAAAGCTGCAGCACTTCCAACGGCAGCACCTCCCACAATCAAGACATCAGTTTGCATAGAAATAGTCATTGAGCCTACACTTGCCAGATTTATACAACACATTGCCAGATACAAATACCATGGATTACTTTGATTCAAGTGCTGTTCAAAAAGCCCTTCCTTATCCAATGCTAGTTGATGCCTTGGCCAGTGGATTGCAATTGCCCATCCAAGCGCCATCTCGAAGCTATTTTGCACCCAATGACGACGCCAGTTGTGTACTCATCATGCCAGCTTGGAAGGCCAAAGAATTTTTCGGCGTTAAGCTTGTGTCTGTATGGCCTTCCAACAAAGCCATCAACGCACCCACAGTTTCCGCCGTTTATGTCTTGCTTTCTTGTGAGAATGGCTTGCCGCTTGCCGTCATCGATGGCACTGAACTCACCTTGCGCCGAACTGCAGCAGCAGCAGCATTAGCGGCCAAAACGCTTGCTCGCAAAAACAGCCAAACGCTTGCCGTACTGGGCACAGGCGCCTTGTGTGTTCCGATGGTTCAAGCTCATGCAAGCGTGCATCCATTTAAAAGCATCTTGATTTGGGGCAGACAAAAGAGCAAAGCCCTGGCAGCGGTGGCTGAACTCAAAACGCTGGGCATTGAATCTGATTACTCAGAAGATTTAAGCGATACCTTGCAGCAAGCAGATGTGGTGGCAGCCGTCACAACCGCCACTGAACCATTCATTCTGTCCAAATGGCTCAAGCCAGGCACGCACTTAGGTCTCATAGGCGCCTTTACAACTCAGATGGCAGAAGCCGAGCCAGCGCTCATGAGCAAAGCTCAAATTTTTGCTGACGACCGGTCGGCTGTGCTTGAAAAAGGCGGAGAAATCTACCAAGCCATTCAACAAAAAATAATCTTGCCCTCAAGCATTGAGGGTGAACTGGCCGAGCTGGCGGCTGATCCTGCTAGATCATGGCGCAAGAATGATGAGGCCATTACCGTTTTCAAATCGGTTGGTTTTGCATCGCTTGATCTGATTGCAGCAGAGCTTGTGTATCAATCTAAGGAAAAGTCAAAACCTGCGGCTTAGATTTTCACTGCCTCATACAAATCAATTCGTTAGCCGCCAAACGTCATCACTTCGCCATGGATTGAAATGTCTGCACCTGCAGTCGAATGGCTTTTTTATCGACCTTGCCTAGGCCAGTTGTGAGCAATTGGTCTACCGCGTGAAAATACTTGGGTACATGAATGGCACCTTTTTTGGCCCTGACCATCTCACTCAGCTCGCCCCACTCCGCGACTTGGCCAGCCCGCCAAACAAGGACTGCATGCACTGCCTCGCCCCACTTTTCATGAGGCGCTCCCACCACCGCAACAGCCGCCACCGCTGGGTGTGTGGCCAGCACATCTTCAATTTCTCGAGGATAGACATTGAAGCCCCCCGTAATCACCATGTCTTTGGAGCGGTCGACAATGTACAAATACCCATCTGCATCACGTCTGGCCAAATCGCCAGAGTAGAGCCATCCATGTCGAAACGCCACTGCGTTTTCATGAGGTTTGTGAATGTATTCCTGCATCACCAATGGGCCTCGAACGCAGATCTCTCCCACCTCGCCGGTTGGCACTTCTTGACCCTGCTCGTCAAGCAAGGCCAGTTGAATCCCAACCACTGGCGTGCCACATGAACTCAAGCGATGCGGATAGTGAATGGGATCATGCTCATGCTTGTGCAAAACTGTCATGGCCATGGGAGCCTCTGACTGGCCGTAGAGCTGCATGAAGATAGGCCCAAGTTCTGCAATGCCCTCCTGCAAACGTGCAGGCGTGATAGAGGCGGCGCCATAAATCAAGGTTTCCAAACTGCTGAGGTCATGGTCTTGTCGCACTGGAGAGTCAAGCAAGACATAAATCATCGTCGGAACCATGAAGGTGCAGTTAACACGGTGGCTCTCTACCAGCTTGCAAAAAGTTTTGACATCGAAGCCTGGGTGCATGATGACCGTACCCGAGCGCATGAGCACTGGCGGAATCAAAGCACCGGCGGCGTGCGTGATGGGTGTCATTGCCAAAAAGCGGGGATTGGCAGGCCAATCAAAATCGGCCATTTGCATCATCACCATGGCGACCATCACCCGGTGGTTGTGCAATACACCCTTGGGTTTGCCAGTGGTGCCTCCGGTGTAAATCAAAACGCAGTCGTCATCTTCCTGGCTGCAGGAAACAAGACTCTGAGGCGTGCAATCTGCCATGAGGCTGAACAGATCGGTTTGCTCGCCCCAAGGCCCAAACCCAAGAACAGTTAAAGGCCGGTCAATGGATTGAACAATCTTCAAGGCACGATCGCCAAAACTATGAGGCTCCACGATCAAGAGTTGCACGTGTGCGTCTTCGACCTGATAAAGATGATCGTCAGGAGACGACATCGGATTCATCCAGACCACGCGCAAGCCCATGACATAGGCCGCCGCAGAAATGAGAAATGCGTGCGGGCGATTGGTCGACAAGGTGGCAATGGTTTGACCGTGCTGCAGGCCCATGCCATTGAAGACTTGAATGATCTGACTGAGTTGGCGGCCCATTTCACGGTAGGTGATGTGCAAGTCGCCCAACACAAAGGCATCGCGATCGCCGCCGCGTTGAACGGCGGTGATGATCAGATCGCCCATGCTACAGCCCTGATGGACTTGTGACTTCATGCCTTGTCTCCAATATCGTGTATTGCAAAGATGAAAAATGCCGCGAAATGCGGCATTTTTTGGGGATGCTTCAATGAATTACTGCACAGCAACTGGCTTGCCAAAATCGACCCAGGTCTTGCCGTCAAACTTCACCAATTGCATGGTTTGGAACAAGGCAAAATCAGTGGGTGATGTGCTAGCCAGTACGCCAGGCAAGGCCATTGGTACTTGAAAGTCCTTGATGCTGGCGGCTTGTTTCATGATGTTTTCACGGGTCAGGTTGTCACCTGCTTGCTTAAGCACCTGTACCATCATCTGAGCCACAGCATAGCCATAGGTGGCGTTGCCATCGTCTGGACTGACTTCAGGCGCGTATTTTTTGATCAATGCTTTGAAATCCTTCATCGTTGGGTCGTTGTCCCAGCGGCTATCGGCACCTTCTTTGATGTAGTTCATTGAAATCAAGCCCACCGAAACATCCAGGCCCGCAGGCTTCAAGACACTACCCACTGAAGCAGAGACTTGGTTCAAGTAGTGGGTTGGCTTCCAACCCACGTCACTGACCTTGCGAATGGCCTGCGCTGCAAACTTGGGCGTGGTGATATTGAAGAAGGTATCGGCACCAGAGCCTTTGAGCGTCACGATTTGAGAATCGATGGTTGGATCTGTCACTTCATAAGTGGCGTGCGAGACAATCATGCTTGCAGCTTTAGCGCCCAAGCCTTCCTTGAAGCCATTGAAGTAGTCTTTGCCGTAATCGTCGTTTTGCATCAGCACCGCAATTTTGGCATTGGGTTTGTTGGCCAAGATATGCTGTGCATACAGCTTGCCTTCTGAGTGATAGTTGGGGTTGAAGCCAATGGTCCAAGGATTGTTTTTTGGATCGTTCCACTTTGATGCGCCTGTGGCCAAGAACATGTGCGGCACTTTTTTGGTATTCATGTACTTGTGAATAGCCGTATTCGAAGGTGTGCCAAGGGTTCCCAAGGTCAACAAAACTTCATCTTGCTCCACCAAACGGCGAATCATCTCTACCGTTTTGGGTGGGCTGTAGCCATCGTCTAGGCTGATGAAATTGATCTTACGGCCGTTGACGCCGCCTTGTTCATTCAACTGCTTGAAGTAAGCCGCCTGTACCTTGCCGATCGTGCCGTAGGCAGAAGCTGGGCCGCTGTATGGCATGGTTTGGCCAATTTTAATTTCAGTGTCGCTGGCACCCGGATCGTATTTCTTTTGCGCGGCGGCCGGTAGGGCAAAGCCAATGAGGGAAATGCACAGAGCAGTCAGGGCAAATTGTCTCTTTTTCATGGTAGTCCTTGGTTGAGAGAAAGGGTTGAAAATCAAGAGCGAGTTGGGCGAAACTTCTCGCCTAACAAACGGAGGGCACCCGCAATACCAGTGGGCATGGTGTACATAAACAAAATCAACATGGTTCCATAAATGGCCCAAGGTGCGGCCTTGGAAATCTGGTCAGCGATGTTGGGAATGAACTGGATAAAAATTGCGCCATACAAAGCACCAGGCAAAGACGTGACACCGCCAATCACCATGCCAACCAGCAATGTGATCGATAAGAAAACAGTGAAGCTGTCGGGTGCCACAAAAGCCACCAAAATAGCACTCAGTGCACCTGCCACACCCGTGAACATGGCGCTCACACCGAAAGCCAGACTTTTGTACATGGGCGTGTTAATGCCCATGGAGGCAGCAGCAATCGGTTGATCTCGGATCGCAATCAGGGCGCGCCCTACTCGACCGCGAATCAGGTTCCATCCAATGACGAACATCACCACAGTCACTGCCAAGGTAAAGAAATAAAGCCATCGGTCTGAGTTGAGCTTCAACCCAAACAAGGTCTGCCATGGCGGGTCGGGTTTCATGATCACAATGCCCTGCACGCCACCCGTCAGAAACTCTAGGTGTTTAAACTTGAGCAATTGCGGCAATGCGACCGCCAGTGCAAACGTGGCCAGGGCCAAGTAGTGCCCTTCTAGCCTCAGTGCGGGTAAGCCAAATAGAAATCCCACCACCAGACAAACGAAGGCCGCAATCGGGATGGTCATCCAATAAGGGATGTCCATTTTGTCCATCAGGATGGCACTGGTGTAGGCCCCAATGGCCAAGAAGGCGCCGTGTCCCAAAGAGATTTGGCCACTGTAACCAATGAGAATGTTCATACCCACCAAGGCAATGGCATAGCTCAACACCATGGAGGCTTGGAACACATGGTAATTGGAGATGAAAAAGGGCAAGACGCAGGCCGCGATCAGGCCCACCACGATTCGAATCCATGGGATCGAATTTTCTGCAGATGGTAGATTGGATGACATCTAATTCAGACCCTTGAAACAATCACTTTACCGAACAGACCGGCAGGTTTGATGGTGAGCACGACAATGATCAGTACCAATGCGACCGACAGCTTGAGTTCGGTGCCGATGACGTAGGCACCTAGAATATTTTCAAGAATGCCAACAATAAAACCTCCCAACACCGCCCCTCCAGGGCTGTCAATGCCGCCCACCAATGCCGCAGCAAAGGCATAGAGCAAGATGCCCGACATCATGTTGGGTTCAAGGAAGACCACTGGTGCAATCATCATGCCGGCAACAGAACCAATGGCTGCTGCCAGTCCCCAGCCCAAGGCCAGCATCCAACCGACGCGAATGCCCACCAAGCGGCTAGAGTCTGGATTTTGCGCGGCTGCGCGCATGGCCAGCCCCAGCGGGGTGAACTTGAAAAAGCTATAGAGCAAAAACAAAAGCACCAAGGTGACGCCGATGGAGCCCAGCTCGTGTGAAGAGATGAAATACAAACCAAACGGCGGCTCTTTGGGAAAAGGAGATGGGAAGGCTTTGATGGTGTAAGTGAAGACCCAACCGGCAATGCTGTTCAGGATGACCAGCAGACCAATGAAGACCACCACAATGTTCAGCACCGGCGCATTTTCCACAGGACGAATGATGATGCGCTGGATCAAAACCCCCAAGCTAAACGACAGCAAGATGGTGCAAACGAAAGCCAGCCAGTAGGAGACGCCTGCGTTGATCAAGGTCCAAGCCATGTAGGTGGCAAACATGGCGATCTCGCCTTGCGCAAAATTGATGTGGTGCGTCGATTGGTAAATCATCACGAGCGCCAAGGCAAGGCTGGCGTAGACCCCGCCTGTGGCAATGCCAGCAACAACTTGGTGAATGAAGGTTTCCATTTTGGTGTTCTCAGTGGCCGAGGTAAGAGCGACGAACAGCTTCGTCTTGTTTCAGGTCTTTTGAAAGACCCGACAAAACCAGTTTGCCGGTTTCCAAAAGGTAGGCGTAATTGGCCAGATCGAGTGCCATGGCAGCGTTTTGCTCCACCAATAAGATGGTCACTTTGTCGGTCTGGTTGATGGTCTGCATGATGTCAAAAATCTCTCGCACAATGAGCGGTGCCAGGCCAAACGAGGGCTCGTCCAGTAACAGCAATCGGGGGCGCAGCATGAGGGCCCTTGCAATGGCCAGCATTTGTTGCTCACCACCGGAAAGTGTGCCCGCTTGTTGATTGCGCCTTTCTTTCAACCGAGGAAAGTAGGTGTACATCTTTTCCTGGTCCAAAGCCACTTCGTGTTTGTCTTTGCGGGTGTAGCTGCCCAGTTGCAAATTTTCTTCTGTGGAAAGGCTGCCGAAGGTGCCACGGCCGTCGGGCACATGTGCCACTCCCAAACGAACAATGTCTTCCGTGGCCTTGCCTTCAATGGCTTGACCATCAAAGAGTATTTGTCCGCGAACTTTGATCATCTTGCTCAAGGCACGCAGCGTGGTGGTCTTACCTGCACCATTGGCGCCAAGTAAGGTTGTGATACTGCCCTCTTCGATTTGCATTGACAGGCCATGCAGCACTTCGGTGGGACCATACCCAGCAAAAAGGTCTTTGACTTCCAGAAGCATTCGGCTCATTTTGAAGACCCCAGGTAAGCTTGGATCACATCGGGATGTTGACGTACTTGGGTCGGTGTGTCGTCGGCAATTTTTTTGCCGAAATTCAAAGCCACCACTTTGTCGGAGACACTCATGACCAGGCTCATGTGGTGTTCCACCAATAGCACGGTGATCTTGAATTCATCACGGATTTTCTTGATCAGGTCGCCCAAGGCGCTCACTTCTTCATGGTTCAAACCCGCAGCGGGTTCGTCCAAGAGCAAGAGCTTGGGCTGACTGGCCAAAGCACGCGCAAGTTCAACGCGCTTTTGCGTGCCAAAAGGCAAGTCGGAAACTTTGCGCAAGGCCACCGATTGCAAATCTAAAAATTCGACCAATTGCATGGCATTGTGGTGAATCTTGGCTTCTTCTTGGCGCACGCCCGGCAGTCGCAGGGCGTGGGCCAGAAAGCCTTTTTCGGCACGGCAGTGCGAGCCAACCTTGATGTTGTCCAGCACCGTCATGGTTTTGTAAAGTGCCAAATTCTGAAAGGTCCGGCCTATTCCTATTTCAGCGGTCTTGTGGCGCGTCATGCCATGCAAGCTTTGACCTTCAAAATGGATTTCACCCTCGCTGTAATCGTACAAACGTGAAAGGCAATTGAACAATGTGGTTTTGCCAGCACCGTTAGGGCCAATGAGGCCTGCAATTTGTCCTTGCTGAACATCGAAGGAGACCCCATCTAAAGCAACAATGCCGCGGAATTTGACGGTGACTTTCGAAACCGAGAGCAGCACCGGCGCATCGGCTTGTGGGCGCGACTCGAGAATTGAATCCTGTTCGATCATCCATCCCCTTTAGGACATGTGAATTAAATATAGAAACTGAATGAGATCCTGTCAGAAAGAAACCCAGAGACCATCGGGAGTTTCCCGAGCACAGTCACTTCGGAAACATTTCCCGAAGCTTCAGTTTGTAAAACTTCCCCGTTGAAGTGCGAGGCACACTGGCGATCCATTCATAGCGGTCGGGCACTTGCCACTTGGCAAAGCCCATTTTCAGCAAATGGGCAGCAAGTTCTTCGGCTTGCGGTTTTTGGCCGGGTTTGGCCACGACACAAGCCAATGGCCGTTCGCTCCATTTTTCGTCTGGAATGGCAATCACTGCCGCTTCGGCAATGCCGGGATGCGCCATCAGCGCATTTTCCAAATCGACCGAGCTGATCCACTCTCCGCCAGACTTGATCAAGTCCTTGGTACGATCGGTAATGCGCACAAATCCCATGGTGTCTACACTGGCCACATCGCCCGTTCGCAGCCATCCGTCGCCTGTGAATTTATCTTCGCTCACGGGCACATGGTGGTAGCTGCCCGTGATGAAGGGGCCTCTCACCTGCAACTCACCCACATGCTGTCCATCCCAAGCTTGATCTTGGCCTTCGTCATTGCGAATGCGCAAATCCACCAATGGCACCGGAATGCCGGCCATCGCAGCGCGGCGGTAGCGCTCATCCAACGGCGCATCGCGCAATTCGGCCTTAGGGTAAGAAATGGTGCAAACGGGCGAAGTTTCGGTCATGCCCCAACCTTGCAAAATCCAGATGCCATGTTTGTCAAATGCGCGAATGAGGGCTTCAGGTACTGCGGCACCTCCCACCAAGCTGCGCATGCCAGCCGGTAATTTCCAGCGACCTGGTTGTTGGGTCAAAGCCGCTTCGTAGGCCTGAATCAAACCCATCCAAATGGTGGGCACACCCAATGACAAAGTAGGTGGCTCCAGTTGCATCAGGTCCAACAAATCGTCTGGATGCAGGTGCGGACCGGGAAACACCATTTTGACGCCCATCATGACGGCGCCATAAGGGATGCCCCAGCTGTTGGCATGGAACATGGGGGTGACAGGCAAGACCACATCGGTGCCACGCAAAGACCAGAAGTCACCCAACGAAGCGACCAGCGTGTGCAAAACCGTAGAACGGTGTGAATAGACCACGCCTTTGGGCCGTCCCGTGGTGCCAGAGGTGTAGCACATGGAGACCGGATCGTCTTCCGAGTGCGGGGCGTATTCAAAGTGGCTGCTATCGGTGCTGGCCAACCAACTTTCGTAATCCATGAACTCTGCAGGCACTTGCGCGCCAGAGAAAGGAAACACAATGACTTTCTCGAATTTGTACTTGTGTTCAATTTGGCGATACAGCGGCAGCAGGATGTCGTCAATGATCAAAAACCGGTCTTGCGCATCGTTTGCAATCCAAGCAATTTCATCGGGTGAAAGACGCAAATTCAGAGTGTGCATGACACCGCCAGCCGCAGGAATGCCGAAGTAAGATTCCAAGTGCGCGTGGTGGTTCCAACACAAGGTGGCCACCCGATCGCCTTTTTTCAAACCCAAATCTTTCAAGCCTTGCGCCAAGCTTCTTGTGCGCTCATAAAACTGTGCGTAGGTATGCTTGACGAGAGATTTATCAGGCAGTCTCGAAACGATTTCGTTTGTAGGAAACAAAGTGCCCGCTCGGTCCAGGAAATGATTGATGGACAAGTCCACCTTCATCATGGTGCTGCTTACATCTGCGCTAGATTTCATCTTGGGCACTCCATGGTATTTGATCTAGTAGATCGGCTTGTGTTTCTCAAGCGTTGCCAATACCCCTTGAGTGACATTGAACCCATCACCATATTGAGCCGAGAGTTCTTGACTCCGCTTTGCAAAATTTGAAACACCCATGCCGTAAATAAATTGCAAAGCACCGCCGGTCCAAGCTGGGTAGCCGATGCCGAAAATAGAACCAATGTTGCCTTCATGGACAGACGTCAGAACCCCTTCGTCTAAACACCTTGCAGTTTCAATCGCTTGTCTGAAAAGAATTCGGTCTTTCATGTCCTGCACATTGCATGTGATGTGACTTTTTTCAAATATTTTTTTCAATTCAGGCCACAGCATCTTTTTTTGACCCGCTGGGTAATCGTAAAAACCACCACCTGCTGCACGCCCTCCTCGCTTGAACTCTTTCACCATTCGCTCGACCAACAGTTCTCCAGGGCTTTCAACGTAGGTACGCCCTTCTCTCTTGAAGTCTTGGCGAGTTTGCTCTAAAACATGGACCGACAAAGTCAGGGCAGTTTCGTCAATCACAGCCAATGGGCCTACGGGCATGCCGACTTGCATGGCCAGATTTTCAATCACGGGTGCAGGTATGCCCTCTCCTAGCATGGCGGCTCCTTCCATGACGAAAGTAGCAAAGGTGCGACTGGTGTAAAAGCCTCGTGAGTCGTTCACAACGATGGGCAGTTTGCCCAAGGCCTGAACATAGTCGTAAGCGCGGGCAATGGTTTCATCATCGGTTTTTTCACCTCGAATAATCTCAACCAGCTTCATCTTTTCTACAGGGCTGAAGAAATGGATGCCAATGAATTTCTCAGGGTGATTGCTGGCAGTGGCCAATCCGCTGATGGGCAGGGTCGATGTGTTGCTCGCAAAAAAACCACCTTCAGCCAGCATGGTTTGCGCATCTTTTGTGACTGTAGCCTTCACATCGCGCTGTTCAAAAACAGCTTCAATGATGAGGTCGCATCCCTTCAAATCTTGCGTATTGTCAGTGGCTTGAATCAAGTTCAACAAATTGGTTTGCTGTTCATGGCTCATGCTGCCTTTTTCCACCAACTTTTGTGTAAGCGCCGAGCTGTAAGACTTTCCCTTTTCAGCCTTTTCAAGGGTCACATCTTTCAGCACGGACGCAATACCTCGACTCGCTTGGCTGTATGCAATACCCGACCCCATCAAGCCCGCTCCCAAAATACCCACCTTTTGGGGTCGATAACGGGGCACACCTGCAGGTCGACTGAGGCCACTCTTGATGCTGTTCATGTTGAAGAAAACAGTATTGATCATGTTGCGTGCAATACCGCTGGTCATCAGGCCTGCAAGGTAGCGGCTCTCAATGCGCATGGCCGTCTCAAAGTCAACCAAGGCACCTTCCACCATCGCAGCCAAGGCGGCCTCTGGTGCAGGGTACAAACCGCGTGTTTTTTGTTTCAATGCTGCGGGGGCCAAACTCAACATACCCGCCAACTTGGGGTTGTGAGGCGTGCCCCCAGGCATCTGATAGTCCTTGCGGTCCCAAATGTGCAGACAAGCCTCAGGCTTGTTTTGAGCTGCTGCAATAAAGACCAAGGCACATTTGCGAAGCTCTACATCTGTCTCAACCAACTCATGCACCAAGCCGAGTTTCAAAGCTTGCTCAGGACCAAACAACTTACTTTCCAAAATATAAGGCTGAGCCGCAAGGAGTCCAAGAGCGCGCGTCATTTTGGTGATGCCGCCGCCCCCAGGAATCAGGCCCAAGGTGACCTCGGGCAAACCAAACTGCGTCTTGGCATTGCTCGTAGAAATTCTGTAATGGCCTATCAGCGCAACTTCCCAGCCGCCGCCCAGCGCGCTGCCATTCAAACAACTGACCACTGGAATGCCCAAGGTTTCAATGGTTCTAAAACTCTGCTTGATGCGTTCAATTTCAGCAAATACCCGCGGGCCATCGGCTGCGCTTGATCGCATGACACCCTTTAGATCGGCGCCTGCAAAGAACGTCGATTTGTTGGAAGCCAAAATAACGCCCTGAAGCTTTGGCCGATCTTTGACAAGCGCTTGAGCCACTTCGAATAAATCATCTTGCCATTGCAAGCACATGGTATTGACGGGCGAGCCCTGCTCATCGAAGGTGATGGTGGCAATCTCTTGCTCAATCTCGTAGCGCAATGTTTTCAAAATCATATGGCCACCTGCTCTTAAATGCGTTCAACGATGGTGGCGATGCCCATGCCACCGCCCACACACAGTGTGGCCAAACCATAGCGAAGTTGTCGACGGTGTAATTCGTCAATTAATGTTCCAAGAATCATGGCGCCTGTCGCACCCAGCGGATGACCCATGGCAATGGCGCCGCCATTCACATTGACGCGGTCGTGTGACACGCCCATTTCTTGCATGAACTTCAGAGGCACCGCGGCAAAGGCTTCGTTGACCTCAAACAAATCAATCTGATCAATGCGCAAACCTGCCTTGGCCAATGCTTTTCTGGTGGCGGGCATGGGGCCTGTGAGCATGATGGTGGGGTCGGCGCCCGACAAGGCGGCCGCCACAATTCTGGCGCGTGGTTTCAGGCCATGAATTTTTCCTGCCGCTTCGCTGCCAATCAGCACTGCGGCAGCACCATCAACAATTCCAGAAGAGTTGCCTGCATGGTGCACATGAAAAATGCGTTCAACTTGCGGATAGCGCTGCAAAGCCACTGCATCAAATCCCATTGCCCCCAACTGCTCAAAAGAAGCCTTCAGAGCACCCAAAGTTTCCGTCGTCGTTTGCGGTTTGATGAATTCATCTTGAGCCAAAATGACTTGGCCCAATTTGTCTAATACGGGCACCACAGAGCCATCAAAGTAGCCACTGGCTCTGGCGTGAGTTGCTCGCTTTTGTGATTCCACCGCAAAGGCGTCTAGGTCGTGTCGACTGAAGTTGCAAAGGGTGGCAATTAAGTCTGCACCAATGCCTTGCGGCACAAACAAAGTCGCACTGTTTGTTTCGGGATCTTGAGCCCATGCACCGCCATCTGCACCAATCGGTACTCGGCTCATACTTTCGACGCCACCGGCCACCACCAAATCTTCCCAACCGCTTCGAACTTTCATGGCGGCCAAGTTGACGGCTTCTAAACCAGAAGCACAAAAGCGATTGACTTGAAGTCCAGCACATTGCCAATCCCAGCCAGCTTTAAGCGCAGCCACCTTGGGCACCACCGAGCCCTGCTCTCCGATAGGAGACACCACACCCATG
>CANFJC010000024.1 GCA_947447245.1 Comamonadaceae bacterium | reverse complement strand
GCCAGCGTGCTGATGTCGATGGGCATGATGATGTTGTCACCCATGATGATTTCCATGCCTTTCAAACTCATGTTGTTTGTTTTGGTTGATGGTTGGAGCTTGATCTTGGGATCATTGGCTGCCAGCTTTGCCACCTAATTTTGGAGCTTTGACATGGACACCGCCACCGTTGTTGATCTGGGTCGCCAAGCGCTTTGGATGACCGTTTTAATTTCTGCACCCCTGCTGGGTGTTGCGCTTTTTGTGGGTTTGGCCATTGGTATTTTGCAAGCGGCCACCTCCATCAATGAAGCCACCCTTAGCTTTATCCCCAAGCTGGCCGCATTGGCCATTACTTTGGCTGTGGTGGGTGGGTGGCAGTTGACCACCCTGGTCGATTACACGCGCAGTCTATTTCAGCGCATACCCGGATTGTTCACCTGATATGGACATCGCAGTCACCGAACTGTTAGATCGTTTTTATGGCCTGATCTGGCCCATGCTGCGAATCTCAGCCTTGTTGGTGGCAGCCCCCATCTTTTCCTTGCGCGCCGTTAATTTGCGAGTGCGCATTGTGTTGGCCATGGCCCTGACTTGGCTGGTCTACCCTTTGCACCAGTGGCCCGTCATCGACCCACTTTCTCCCAGCGGCCTTTTGGAAATTTGCAATCAACTCATGATCGGCATGCTCATGGGACTCATGCTGCAAGTGGTCACCGCGGCCATCGTGGTGGCCGGTCAATCGATTGCCAACGCCATTGGTTTGTCCATGGCCACCATGATCGATCCCAACATGGGCAATGTGCCCGTTATCTCTCAGTTTTTATTGGTCTTGGCCACGCTTATTTTTGTGGGGCTGGGTGGACACGCCTTGCTGCTGAGCTTGGTGGTCGAGAGCTTCAGCAGCTTGCCCATTGGCAGCAACCTGATGACCAGCGAAGCTATGAAACACGTCATTGCTTGGAGCTCCATGCTGTTTTTAGGCGCCTTGCTCACAGCATTGCCCGTCATGGTGGCCCTGCTGTTCATCAACATTGGCTTGGGTGTCGCCACACGCGCTGCGCCAAGTTTGAATATTTTTTCCGTCGGATTTCCGGCCATGGTGTTTGCCGGTTACGGTGTGCTCATTCTGGCTTTGCCCAGCATAGGCGCGCGCATTCAATGGCTTTGGATGCAGGGCTTTTTCCAAGTCCGCGCCCTGGTCGGTATCACTTAAAGGATGTAAAGCATGGCTGAAAATTCCAGCGCCGAACAAACAGAAGACCCGACGGCGCGAAAACTGCGCAATGCCCGTGATGAAGGGCAAGTTGCCCGATCGGTCGAACTGCCAGCCGCTGCCGTGACCATTGGTGCCATCTTGGCCATGTTCATGATGGGTGGCTATTGGATGAAACAAATGGCCGAGATATTTGCCTCTGGCTTTAAGTTCGATCGCAAGACATTGGACAACCCCGACTTGATGGTGGCCACTTTTGCCCACCAGTTGGGAGAAAGTTTTTTGTTGATTGTGCCGGTTCTTTTGGTCACAGCCATCATGGCCATCCTGTCTAGCGGCGCAACTGGCGGCTATTTATTTTCTTTAAAGAGCATCCTTCCCAACTTCAGCAAGCTCAGCCTCATGTCTGGCTTTCAACGAATGTTTGGCGCTCGTGCTGCCATCGAATTGTTGAAATCGATTTTGAAATTCTCTTTGGTGGCCGCTGTATTGTGGTCTCTGGTCAGCAGGCAGATGGATCAAATGATGCAATTGGGCCAGATGGCTTTAGAGCCTGCCTTGGCATCGGCGGGATGGATGATTGCTGAATCAGCACTTTGGCTTTCGCTCAGTTTGTTGGTCATTGCCCTGATTGATGCGCCTTATCAGCGCTACGCCTTCATCAAACAAATGCGCATGACCAAGCAAGAGGTCAAAGACGAAATGAAGGACATGGAAGGTCGCCCTGAGGTGAAGCAGCAGATTCGCAGACGTCAGCGCGAAATGGCCAACAACCGCATGATTCAAAAAGTCAAAGACGCCGATGTGATCATTACCAATCCAGAACACTTTGCTGTGGCTTTGTCTTACGACCCAACGGGTGACGGCGCACCTGTTTTACTGGCCAAAGGATCTGATCACATGGCCGCCCGAATCAGAGAAGAAGCCCAAAAACACGGGGTTGAAATGTTTGCAGCCCCACCACTGGCCCGTGCTCTTTACTTCAGCACTGAGGTAGATCACCCCGTGCCCGAAGCTTTGTATTTGGCCGTTGCCCAAGTGATTGCCTATGTTTTTAGTTTGGCAGATGTGACGCCTGGCGTTGCGCCAATGTCAAAGCCACAACCCAAGGTGCCACCATCCATGCTGTTTGATGCAGATGGCAAATTAATGAGCAGTTAAGGTGAAGTGCATAACTTAAAGCCAGGAATCGATATGAGTGAAAATCAAAATCCAGAAGAGCCGATGATCATTAAAACGGATCGTCCTCATACCGTCACCATGCCGGAGGGAACCAATATTGCCGTTGGCAAAAAGGGCGAAGTCGGCGCACCTGTTGTGCGAAAAGTCATGGCCGATGGTGAAGGCGAAGCAGTTGAGAATGTGGTCATGGACGGTGGCGTTAGCTCGTCCAACGACCCTAGCAAAGATGTGATGGCCAAAGGAGAAAACAACAAAGGCTATCAAAGTAAAGAGCAAGGCCTAGAAAATATCAAAGGCTATCAAAGTGCCGCAGATGCACCGGATCGTTTTGCAGCTCAGCCTAAAGAAGGCGCTGTGCCGCCTCCCAACAAAAAATCGATCGACGTCAGCCAACTCGACAACATCCTCAAAACTAAAGCAGTCGAGTCTTCTGTCGATACTGTTACGAACGAGCCAGACAATGTTGCGTTAAAACCCGTCAGTCAAGCGAAAAGTGTGCTTTCTGAAGCCATGCCGGAAATGAATTTTCCAGCGCGCGTCATTAAAGTCAAAATCGCTAACGACCAAGTGCGAGAACGTCTGGACAAGCTTGAATAAAAGGAATTAGCCATGAGCACCCAACCCACCACGGGCGGTAACGACCATCCCCATCACGAACCGCATGCAACTCATGCGGCCCAGACGCCTGTCACCGAGGCAGATGAGTTGGAAGGTTTGAAATTGGTCATGCTAGATTCAGCTGAATTGGCAACTCGGTCTGCAAGTTTAGCTGTTGACGCTGGTGAAAAAATTCAAACAGCCACGCACAATCTTGAAGGGCTTATGAAGGCCAACAAGAAGCAACATCAAATCATGTTGGGCGTCGCTGGAGGCGTGATGCTTTTCACCGCCATTGTTTTTGCAACATCCATCTTCAGCTTGAAGTCGCGAATCACCCAAATGGACGCAATGTTGGCCTCTTTGAGCAAGCGCGTGGTCGAATTGAACGACTCTATGGAATTGGTAGGCTCCGTAAACGAAGGCCTGCAAGAAATGGTGTCAAAGCAAGACGACATGACCAAGATGCAGAGCAGTCTTGACAATCGCCTGAATGAAGCCATCAAAAAGGCCGACAGTGTGCCCGAAAAAACCGCCCAGCAAGTCGGTGAAAAAGGTCAAGTCTTAGCAGATCAGGTGAAGTCCTTAGAAGGTCGATTCGTGCAACAATCAAAAGCCCTGAATGCACTGGCAAGTCAAGTCACCGGACTGAAAGGCGCCGTGGGAGAAACCGGCACCTTCAAGAAAGAAATGGAAACATTGGCCAGTCTGCAAAAAGAGCGTCAAGCGGCAGACAATATCATCGCGGCCAAAGCAGCATCTCAAGCATCTTCTGCCACCAATGCAGCCAATGCAGCGGCCATTGCGGCTGCCAAACAAAAAGAACGCATGGTTCAATATCCACGCACTCAGCAAGAAACCATACCCGCAGGCGCAAGTGGTGTCTTGAGTTCAAAACCCTGAGTTTTCAGGATTAAATTAACCCACGTCTTTTTCAATATCGGCATTTGCAACAGGCAAGGTGCCCTGCCGCAAGTCGTATTTATTCAGTTTTTCAATCAAGGTCGTGCGCTGCAAATTGAGCAGTCGTGCCGTTTGAGAAACATTGCCATCTGTGCGGTTCAAGGCTTGCACAATGAGGTCTCGCTCAATGTCTGCCAAGCGGTCTTTCAAAGAAAGTCCTTCAGGCGGCAAACTGGGTAAGCCCTGAGCCAACATGATGATGTCCTCCACCTCGTTGTGCAGGTCCATGGCCAAAGGGGGCGCAGGATTGGCAAAGGGGTTCATCAAATCAGCATTGGCGCTGTGGTGCATGTCTTTGGCACTCAAGGGAGCCACAATTTCAAGCGAATCGACAATGGGTGTACTCACACGTTCCGCTTGAAGCTTACGCAAACCCTTGGGCAACAATGACGATGGCACCGTTGCCAAGCTTAAAACCTGACCGCTGAAAAGCGTATTGAACCGATCAACCAAATTGGACAATTCGCGAACATTGCCTGGCCATGCATAGTCCTTCAGTGCTTCGATAAAGTCTGTGGAGAAAGTAATGGGGGTTTGACCTTTGGAAGCAAAGTGATCTGCAAAATGAGTCAGCAGTGCAGGCACATCTTGGGCCCTTTGACGCAAGGCAGGCGTGTTCAAAGGCAATACATTGAGACGGTAATACAAGTCCTCTCTAAACCGACCCGCCTCGATTTCGGCCTCTAAATCTCGGTGAGTTGCCGCCACCACACGGACATCGATCTCTACAGACTTCAAGCCCCCAACCGGGTCAACCGATCGCTCTTGCAAAACGCGAAGCAGTTTCACCTGCATGTCCAATGACAAGTCACCAATTTCATCCAAGAAGATGGTACCGCCATGGGCCAGTTCAAATCGACCGATGCGGTCGGCCATGGCGCCAGTAAAAGCACCTTTGCGATGTCCAAACAACTCGCTTTCAAGCAAATCTTTGGGAATGGCTGCGCAATTGATGGGTACAAAATTACCGCCACTTCGATCAGATTGATCGTGCAAGGCCCTGGCCACCAACTCCTTTCCCGTGCCACTCTCCCCAGTTATCAAAACGGTGGCACTGGAAGATGCCACCCGTTCAATTAAGTGGCGAATGGCTTCAGCGCCAGCACTGGCACCGATAAAGGCTTTAGACAGACTCTTTTTAACCATGGGTTTGGGGGAAATGTTTCATGAAATGTATCAAAACACCAATGTATTGCAAAATTGATTAAAAACGACACAAATGTCGGAAAACCGTCAGACTGCTTCGCCTTTTCACAACAAGTGGCCTCAGAATCACTCAAGCTTCTCAAGTTGATGCCGAATCAGAGGGTGAAGGACTTCAAGTCCCCCTCTTACAAGGAACTGAACATGAAACGCATGACCTCTGCTTGCATTGCCCTTAGCCTAAGCTTGGGCTTAACAGCCCTCACTGGCTGTAAATCCATCAATTTGGCCATGCCAAGCCCCTCTTCCTCCAAAGACGCCATGGCCATGTCTTCACCCTTGGTTGAAAAAAGAGAAACAATTACAGCAACGGGTTACGCTGTGGTCGCGGTACAAAATCATAAAAATCCGGCGCAGCAACGCTTGATGGCCATTCGCGCATCCAAACTTGATGCTTACCGCAACCTGACCGAGCAGGTTTATGGCCAGCAACTGGATGCAAGCTCCACTGTGGCCGACATGGTTGTGACCAATGACACTTTTCGGGCCAAAGTAGAAGGCGTGATTTATGGTGCTCGTTTGGTCAGCATCACCCCGGTGGGAGATGAAACCTATGAAACCACATTGTCCTTAGACCGTGACGTGGTCCAAGACTTGCGCATCCTTTTCATGGGTCAGATGGCTGGTCGAGGCCGATAAAAATGAGCACGCTTGCACGGACTCATCAAATCTGCGTCTTCAGCCTTGCCTTGTGGTCTGCACTGGTTTGTTTGAATGCGAGCGCACAAATCCAGTCAAATTCAGTTCCGGCTGCTCAAGCGCCTTTGACAGCTCAAGAACGTTTGGACGCTATTCGCCAAAGTCTTGTGGAAGCCTCTTTGAAAACAAGCACTCGCGTTTCGTCCACAACCTGGCTAGATCGACAAGGCAGTTTGCGTGAAAACAGCAGCTTCAAAAATAACTTGGAAGTGACGGGTGTCAAGGTCATAGGTTTTGAGCGAGATGATATGGGCACAGCCAAAGCTCGCTTGCAAATACCCGATGGCAATTATCAAAATGCCACAGTCAGCCAACCCAAACAAGACCCGGTTAGAGAAACTGGATTCAAAGCTGCGGTTCAAAAATTTAACAAACTCATGACAAAGGCGGCAGATTTCGCCAAAGAAATGTCACCACAAGACAATTCAACTCAAGCGCCTCTTTGTCAACCTAAAGTTGGTATGCGCTTGAACCATGTCATGGGCCTGTCCTTAGACATCGACCCAAGCGCCAACAACGTTTTACTTCAAACCTTGTTGCCACAATTGCAAAAGCAATGGGTCGATCAACCCACTGCTGCTGAAAGCGCCCGCACTTGGAAAACGGTGAACAGTTTGCCAAATGCATCCATGTCCAAAACCATGACAAGCTACGAGCGCGCGCTCATTGGTAATCGCCCGCAGACTTTGCCTTGGGAAGCGATTTTGAAAATCAGTACCGAAGCATTGCCTGCAAGTGGTCTCCTGGGACTCATGGGATATTCAGGCAATCAATTGGTTTTGAATTTAGATTTTCAAATTTTAGGCACCGATTCTCAGTCTGAAAAGTTTGAGGAAAGCGTCAGCCTGACCCTCGACGTAGATCGCCCAGCTTGGTCTGCGCCCAAAGTCAGCGCTGCCAGTTTGACAAGCATTCAAGACCAGCTTCAAACATGGCGCGATACGGCTGAGCAATGGTTATCTTGCCAAACCATGAACCCTAGCGTGACCGCGGTATACCCACAACAAGTTCAGATCAACGCTGGCACCTTCAGCGGCGTGCGAAAAGGTGACGAGTGGCTGGTGGCCAACCCCGCCCAATTTCCTTCAGGATTGTTGGGCAAAGAAGGTGCGCCTCAAACTCTATTGGCCAAAGTTCAATCGGTCACACCTTACAACGCGCAGTTGGTGGTTCTGGCAGGACCTGCCCAATCCGCGCAGCCTGAGTGGCGTGCATGGCCCACTGAAACATTGGTCACAGAACCCAACTTGCAATCCACAAGCAACCGAACGATCCCTGCAGTTAAACGTTCAGTTAAAATCGTACCCAAAGCGTCCGATACATTGACAATGTCTCCCTATTGATTGAAACGAGTTTGTCATGACACTTTCCATTCACAAGAATCCATTTTTTACCGCGTGCTTCAAGGTGGCTTGGATGTTGGGTGCCCTGTCCTGCGTGTTTTCCACCTCTGTCTTGGCTGCAGATGCGACTGCTGAGCCTGTTTCGACAACATCCGCAAATTACACTGTTTCTCAAAGTACGCCCATTGATAAGCTTGTTCAAGTCGTTTATGCAAACAGCCCGCTCACGACAGCCATCTTGAGAAAATCTTTGGTTGAAGCCAATCCCAAAGTCATCACTGGCAATCCTCAACAACGTGTCAAAGCAGGCACCACCATTGTGGTTCCTGATCATGGTCAAATCGTGCGCTCTGTCCTAACACCTTTTGTACCTGCAACCGAAACATCAGACTCAGGCTTTACCGCTCGCGACTATACAGTTCGCAAGCCTTGGGTCCGGTTCCCTTGATTTCTGGGGCCAATGCGCTCGTTGAGCCCGGCCGCATACATCCTATTTTTCTGGAAGGCAAACTGCTGCCATTGCAGGCTAAAGCTGCCGCCGAATTAGGTTTGAAAGATGGTCAAGTGGTTCAAGGCACTGTTAGGTTGCAACATGATCAGCCCATGCTCATGTTGCAAGGAAAAGCATTGGCAGTGCCTGGTCTGATGGCTTCTCAAGTTGGTGAATCCATTTGGTTCAGGGTGCAAGATGGCAATTTAGTCTCTATCAACGCATCTTCACTTGTGTCTCGTATTGCCTCATTGCTTTACAGGCCCAATGTCAACTCAGTATTGCCGCAACTTTTTCAATCAGGTCAACTGGATGAGTTGTTAAGCAAAATTAAACGGCCAGATCTTGAAGCCCAATGGCGTGGCATACAGTTGTCAATTGCGCAACTCACGCCGGCGGCTATACGGCAAACGATGATGGGTGCCATGGGCACTGAAGTTTGGTTGTCAAAAGGCTTGCAACCACCTGCCCAAGATACCAAGCAATTGCTGCGAAAACTGCTGTCTGAAGTCAACAATTCAGGGATCGATGAAGAAATAGATTCTGGCTTGGTAGAAAAACTCACTCATGCCATAGACGACATCGAAGCAAGCCAAGTTCAAGCCGTGCAGGCGCAAGCTCAACAAGAGATTTTGTTTAACATGACACTTCCTTTCGTTGACGCCAATCCCATTGAGCTCACCGTCCGGCGCGGACCTCGTCAAGAGGGGGAACAGCCCGTACTCACCGTCAATGTGCACTCTAAAACTGAAGACCTCGGTCCAATTTGGCTCAAAACACAGCTCATGAACGCCCAGCAAATTGAACTCACCATGTGGGCTGTCAACGAATCGGTTGTCTCGCAGGCACGTTCTCGTTCGTATTTATTGGGAGATGAATTGCGTGCAGCTGGACTTAACTTACGTGCCTTCAGCGTTGTTCACGGTGAAAGGCCCACTGAATTGAGTGATTGGGCGCCAACGGGCCGCGGCTTGGTTGTGGATGTATCCGCATGAGCCGGCACATGCGTCAGGCGGTAGCGCTTGCCTACAGTAAAAATCCAGTTCCCGTGGTGATTGCCAAAGGAGACGATGATTTAGCTTGGCGGATGATTGAGGAAGCAAACAAGCATGGTGTGTTCATTTCAGAAGATCCACAACTTCTGGCTTTGCTCAGCCGGCTGAATGTCGATCAAGAGATTCCCGAGGAACTCTACACCACCGTGGCAGTTGTTTTGTCTTGGGTTTATTGGCTGAAGGGCATGCGCCCAGGGGACGAGAAATTTGACACAAACAATGCCGTGGAAAGTTAGAGTGGCTAAACTTCTTGATAGCCTCGACCCTTGCTGAAACGGGCCACTTGACCTAATCGGTCATAAACCTCTACGGAGCTTCCAGCATCGCCCGCCCTTAGGCTGTTCAGCGCACCCCTTATTGAATCCAATTTGCGTTCTATCAAAATTGAGTTGCGGCGATGAAGGTCTCGGCACTCAATTAACTGTTCTTTAAGTTCCGCCCATTGCGGGAGTTGCTGAAGATCTTCAGCACTGGGGCAACTTTGGGTAAGCTCGGTCAATAAATTATTTTTGACAGGCTGAAGTGATTCAAATTGATCTAGGTCTTGATTTTTTAGTGCTTCAAACTCTAGCGCCAACAATTGCGCTAGGCTTGCCGTTAATTTCAGAATATTCTCACTCACGAATCATCTGCTCAATGGCATGAAAACTTTCAGCTATTTTGCGAGGGCTTAAAGGATATTGCCCATCATGAATGGCTTGCTTGATAGAAGCGACCTTAACGCGATCAAAATCTTGGTGGGCCATTGCACGCTCAGCAACGTTGCTTAATAGAAGCTCATCAGAGCTGCTTGCTTTGTTATTTTGAGAGGTTGAAACAGGCGCTTCACTGCTCAAATTACTTGGAGCTGCGCTTTTCTTGCTAGCCTTGTCCATTGCGCTTCGCAATGAGGCATCAGACTGCGCACGCTGTCCATAGTTTGAAATTGCATCGGTCATACCCTGCTCGCTTTCTTATTTCTTCTCACATCAACCCAAATAGGAGGATTGAACAATAAGTGTATCGACATGAAATTCTAGAACTTAAATAAAAAATCAGCTATTTGCGATTTTTAAGCCAAAAAAACACATTTTTTGGATTTCAAATACCTTTTGCCGTGTTGGGCCCTGTTACCAAGCCAGATACTTGACGTCCCGACTCTGGGTTTTTCAATTTCACTTGGTCCCCAAGTCTTCCATCCTGCATGGCTTCCATCTGGATTGAAATCTGAAACTCATTTTTGTTGCCAATTGACAACATCACCGTTTGACCCTGTTTCACCATGATGGCACGGCGAATATCAGACACCCTCAAGGCTTGTCCTGCAGGAATATCCCGAGTCAGTTCCGCTTGGTGTGCGTCCTTCACAGTACTTAGCAACTGAGTATCGACATTTCCAGAGGAAGCTTGAACTTCTTCTAGCATTTCAGGCAATAAAATGACGCCTCTTTGCAACAAACGGCGGGCAACCACAATGGTTTTGGGAACATTGGCCTGATTGTTGGCATTTTGCAACGCAGCAGAACCAGGGGGTGTCGCAGGGCTTTGAACACCTGCAGAAGCAACAGCCGGGGGCGAATTGACGCGCCCAGCAGGCATACTGACTTGCAAATAAAGCTGCCAAACGGGTTCAGCACACCGAACACGCACCGTTTCTTTGGATGCAAAAGGATTGTCTACCGTCAAAGATTTTTGACAGGCTTGTACTTTCAAGCGATCATCTAAGGGCGCAATGACAACATCATTGGCGTTCACGCCATGAGTTTGAGAGATCCATTGGCGCACTTGCAAGCCCATCGACTCGGCGGCAGAGTTGACTTGAGCAATGGCTCCCAAAGGAAGAGAGATTGCCAATAGCCAAAAAACCGTCAGGCACAGGATTTGCATCAAGCCTTGGGCAGGTGTAGATGTTTTGACACTTGGTTTGAACATACCGGAGTTCATGCAATAAAGATGCCACATCATCATGAGAATTGAATCCAATTTACCGAATGCCCCTGTGGGGAGTACGCCCACTACCGTGGCGGCTTTATCGCGGCCTGGCTTTGCCAAAGCCTTGGACCAAGTGCAACAAACCCAGCCCGCTCAAGTCAAGGTCATTCAATCGGGTGACACCCTCACTGGCATTGTGAAAGAGCAAGCCCAGCGTCAAGGCGTCAAGCTTTCGGCATCCGAAGAATTCAGATGGGCTCAAACTTTGGCCGCCGACAGCGGCATTCACAACCCCAATGCTATTTTTCCAGGTCAAAAGATTCAACTCCAAAACATGTTGAACCAATGGCAATCGGGTCAGACTCAAGCGCCAAATCAATTTCCCAACTTGGCTCAGACCGCCCCACAAGGCAACTCGGCCAAAGCCAATGACAAGTTAGAGACCGTCACAGTAACCGCAAGCCGGCCCACCCAGCCTATCAACAAAGGCAACTTCATCAACGCTGTGGCTCACCCAGTTCTCAGCCAAACACTTGATCGAGCAGTGACTCGAGGCTTTATTCCCAAGGTCGAAAAGCAAGACGTCTACAACAAAGTGTTGCAAGTAGCCAACAAACACAATTTTTCGCCAGACGATTTTGCCCGCCTGACCTTGATGGAAAGCGACGGCATGAATCCACAGGCTTCCAACACGCGCTGCCACGGCATCATTCAATTTTGCGATGGGCCCGACAGAGGTGCAGCCGAAGTGGGCTTTGGTAAATCACCCAAGTCTATTTTGGGCCTGAGCGTCTACCAACAATTGCATCTGGTTGACACCTACTTTGACAAAGTGGGCCTTAAGAAAGAAGGCCCCGTGCCTTTGGACGAACTTTATTTAGCCGTACTTCAACCCGCAGCGCGAGGCGAGAAGAGGCCCGAAGAGCCATTGGGCATTCCAGGCAAACAAGCCAAGTACCTGTATGAAGGGCGCGATCCGCAGGCCCCCATGACAAGATCTTCTATTTCTCAAGGCTTGGTCCAAAATGCTGTAGACCGCTTGGGGTTTAAAAGTTTCCGCATCAATTCAACCGGGGCCAATGCCAACGCAACTGGCGCCAATGCTGTCAGCAATGCCATTCACAATGCATTGAATCCGACAACACCCGACACCAACCCCAACTCGGCAGCTCGCATTCGTTTGCAAGTTCAAAAAGCCGCCGATTACGACGCATTAGAAGCACCCAAAGTCTGGTTGCGTTAAGCAAAGCGGCAAGGCTTTGCCGCTTTCAATTTCTCTGAAGCATCAGGCACGGGTTACCCGCTAACCCGCATTCTGCCTTGCAACGCGGCCTACGGCCCCGTCAAAAACCCATCAAAAAACGGCAAGAGAAGCATGGCACGGCTCTTGCAATCGAACTCTTTGCAAAGAACTTTAATTCTTTGGGCTGTCGGATATCCGGCATTAAGAGTTTCGCGAAAGGGAGCACATCATGAACATGATCGACGACGCACTGGGAGTCCACGCTCAGGCATTGGGTTTGCGCAGCCGGCGCATGGAAGTGCTTGCGCGCAACATTGCCAACGCCGACACCCCTCACTTCAAAGCCAAAGACATTGATTTTCGTTCCGTGTTGAAACAAACACGCGAAGACGCGCTGAACAGTACACACAACTTGCACATGAACATGCCGATGGAAGAAAGCATTCTCGGTGAAAAATACCGCATGCCTTTCAATGCGTCATTTGACGGCAATACGGTTGAGATGAACGTTGAACAAGCCAAGTTTGGTCAAGTTGCAGCTGACTACCAAACCACATTGAACATTCTCGAAAACCGCGTCAGCGGTATTCGCAGAGCATTGCGTGGAGACTGATCAGCATGTCACTTGATCGCATCTTCAACATTGCTGGCTCTGCGATGAATGCGCAGACCACCCGCATGAATACCACGGCTTCTAACTTGGCCAATGCGGGCACCGTGACAGGCAAAGAAAACGAAGCATTTCGTGCCAAACGCACGATCTTTAAAACAATCTTAGAACAACAACAAAAGCCCCACGAACAAGGCTTCGCGGGTGGCGTTCGCATCGAGAAGATCACAGACGATCCATCCCCCATTCGGAAAATGTCAGAGCCAGGCAACCCCATGGCCGACAAAGATGGCTATGTGTATTTGGCCAACGTGAACGAGATGACCGAGATGGTTGAAATGATGGCGGCAGCCCGCTCCTACCAAAACAACGTGGAAGTGGTGAACACCACGCGTCAGATGTTGATGCGCACCATCGACATCATCAAAACCTAAAGCCGCTGCTTCGCAAAGAATCGATAGGAACAACCAATCATGATGACATTGTCCACCAACAACAGCTTGAACGCGGCGGCAGCTACAGCCAATGCGGGCAGCAAAATCAAGGCGCCCGCTGGCGTTAAAACCACGGCCGATGCAGCCAATGAAGTACTTACTGCCAAATCCGGCACTTCAGCTGGCATGGGTCAAAAAGATTTTCTCACGCTGTTCACCACCCAATTGAAATGCCAAGATCCATTGGATCCTGTCAAGAACGAAGCCTTCGTGGCACAGCTGGCTCAGTTCTCACAACTTGAAGCCACAACCACCATGTCTGAAACACTCAAGGCGTATGTCGACAGCATGGCCGGCGAACGCATGATGAGCAGCACCAGCATGATTGGCAAAACAGTGGCGGTGCCAGATGCCCCAGCCATCATCACACCTGGCGGCAAACCAGTTCAAGGTTTTGTAAGCTTGCCCACTGGCGCAGAAGGCGTTAAGTTTGAAGTCTTCAATGGCAAAGGCCAATTGGTAGCAAACCAGATCATGGGCTCACAACCCATTGGCGACATGCCTTGGGTGTGGGATGGAACAGGCGACAGTGGCGCACAAGTGCCCGCTGGCAATTACACCTTCAGAGCCACCGTCATTAGCCAAGGCAAGACCAGCAATCCTTCTGTGAATGTGCTGTCTACCGTCACAGGCGTGAACCAACAAGCCGATAAAACAGTGATGCTTGAAGTAGCAGGCGGTAAATCCGTCAAGTTGACTGACGTTCAACGCATTGGCAGTTAAACCAACACAAACCTAGGAGTTATCCACCATGTCTTTCTATACCTCGCTCACCGGTCTGAATGCTGCCACTGCCATGTTGGGCGTGACCAGTAACAATATTTCCAACGTGGGTACCACGGGTTTCAAACGTTCACGCGCTGACTTTGGCGACATTTTTGCCACATCGCCTTTGCAAAAAGCTTCTTCGACAGTGGGTCAGGGTGTGTCTCTGAAACAAGTGTCGCAAGAGTTTAGCCAAGGCAACATTTCATTCTCATCCAACGCACTCGACTTGGCTGTGACCGGTGACGGTTTCTTTCCAATGCGTTCTGCCGATGGCTTGCAAGAACTCTACACACGAAATGGTTCATTCTTGCTGAACGAACAATTTAACGTGGTGAACTCTTCAGGTCAGCGTCTGATGGCAGCAACGGTTGACTCGACCGGATCTGCCAACGTGAATGAACGTGTGGTGCTTACCATTCCCCAAAAGACTTCTGGCGATGCCAAACAAACCTCTGAAGTGTCACTGGGTTTGAACTTTCCAGCCGATGCGCCAGTGATCACAGAATCATTCAATCGCACCAATGCAGCCACATACAACAAATCTACGGCTTTGACAGTTTATGACAATGGTGGCAATGGTTACTTGGCCACCATTTATTACGTTAAAACAGCCAATGCCAATCAAAACTTGCCATTCAACAAATGGCAGACCTATGTCTTCATTGGTGAAGATCAAGTGAATGCCTCATTGGTCCAAGCAACCGATGCAAACAATGAAAAAATTTATGTCAACCAATATGGTCAAACACAGCCCTACAGTGCAGTGAAAGATGAATTAACCACAGCAAAGACGCAACTTTTTTCTCTGGACGAATTGACTGCTACCAAGGTTTCTCAAGCAGCGGAGGTAATGGGAGCTGTTGTACCTGAGACAAGCTATGACTGGCTCGCTGGCAAAACCAAAAGTGAATTGAGCAGCATTCTAGTTCCCAATGCGTTTTCAGTTGACGTTGATGCAAGCGGCGTACCTGTCACAATCGATTTAAGCAAGTTCAATTCATTGCCCGCCACTACAAAAATAACTGGCGACATGATTGCAGAAGAAGCCACCAATCAATTGATCAAAGGTTTTGGTGTTCCAAGAACATCTGGCAACATAACCGGCGGTGAGCGTTACGGCATGAAAGTCGTATTTGATGCTGTGAACAAAAAGTTTGTAGTGCAATCAGGCACGACGGGTGACGGCTCAAGCGTAGCCGTAACAAGTGCACAAAGCACCGTCACCACTGCTTTGGGATTACAAGTAGCCAGCGTTCCCACAGAAACAGTCGCTACCCGAGGTATTCCTTCAACACCTGGCATTGCGTATGGATCAACACCTACCGTCAATACAGCAACCAACTTCAACGTAGACAACACCAACAACAAATTCATTGTGACTGTTGATGGCATCAAGTCTACAGTGTCGGTCGATGTAGGGGAGTACTCGCTTGCTGAATTTACTTCCGCATTGCAAACCAAGATCAATTCTTTGACTGAAGTTAGAACAGATGGCCTAACCCCCAAAGAGATTAATGGTGTCAAAGTTGAATTTGATCTAACCAAAAAAGCATTTAAATTTACAAGCGGCACCACAGGCTCAGACTCTTTTATCAAAATCTCAGGCGAGCCTATCTGGGGTCTCTCGGCCGTAGAAGCTGGCCGAGGTTCAACTTCGACTTGGATCAAGCCAACGCAGCACGTAGATTACGCCAATGGCACACCACAACCTAAATACATCGATGGTCAGGGCAATGAGACCACCAACAGCGATGGCTACATTGGCTTGCCTGCTTGGTCGCCTGTTTATCTAGACAAAGGAGAGCTGACATTTGATACCGGCGGAAAATTGGTATCACCTGTTGCAGGTACTCAGCTTGAAACTGTTTATTTGGCTGGTGGTAAAGGCGCATTGACCATCAATATTGATTATTCTGCTTCCACACAGTATTCATCTGCATTTGCTGTCTTGTCGCAATCGCAAGATGGTGCACCAGAAGGCGATCTGGTGGGCGTAACGATCGGAAACGACGGTTTGGTGAGTGCTTCATTCTCAAATGGATCGCAACGATCTTTGGCAAAAATTTTGCTGGCCAATTTTTCAAGCCCAGTTGGCTTGCGTCAAATTGGTGACTCGAGTTTCTTAACCTCTGCGGCATCTGGTAAACCCATTTTAGGAACACCGGGTTCTGCTGGCTTTGGTACCTTGCGTGCTGGTGCTACAGAACGTGCCAACGTGGACTTGACACAAGAATTGGTTGACTTGATCACGGCTCAGCGTAACTTCCAAGCCAATGCCAAAGCCATTGAGACATCCAGCACGATGACGTCAGCCATCATTAACTTGCGCTCGTAAACAGCACATGCACTGAACCAATAACAGGACTTCAACATGGATCGTTTAGCCTTTAACGCCGCGGCCGCCATCAATGAAATGCGCGTTGGCCGCCAGATGACGACCAACGAATTGGCCAACGTGGCAACGCCTGGTTTCAAGCGAAGCTTTGAATCTGCCATGATGACCCTGAAAGTTCAAGGCGCTGGTTTTGAATCACGTTTGCAACCACAGTCTTATGCCAGCGATAACATCAACATGAAGCCTGGTGTGATTGTGAAAACTGGGCGCGACTTGGATGTGGCCATGGATGGGCAAACCGTCATGGGTGTGACGGCCCCAAATGGTGAATTGGCTTTTACACGTCGCGGCGACTTAAAACTCAACGGCACAGGTGTTTTAGAAATGGGCACAGGTGCTTTGGTTCGCGGTCAAAACGGTGGCCCCATTACCGTCCCACCGGGCTTCTTTGTGAAGATCAGCAAGGACGGCTCTGTTTACGCCACCAATCCAGCCCAAGTGGGCGTGGCTGCACCCGTTTTAATTGATCGAATTTTGTTGCGCGATGCCAGTCAAGTTTCCTTGGAGCGACGCGAAGACAGTCTTTACAAAATTGTGGGCAAACCTGTGAACGAAGACATCCCTGTCACTGGCAAGTTGGCAACTATCACACCCGAAACATTAGAAGGATCCAACGTGAATGCCATGGAAGTCATGGTCAAACTGATGGATCAAAGTCGTTCATTTGAAATGCAAGTGAACGTGATCAAACAAAGCAAAGAGATTGGCGAGTCGGGCGGCACCATGATGCGCTCCTCTGGTTAATGGTCTTCATTTTTTAACGAACAACTGAACAATTAAAAGGAGCTCGCCATG